>NZ_JBEXMX010000048.1:0-42409 GCF_040610755.1 Gordonia sp. NPDC003585
GATGCCACGAGCACAGGCGCGGTGTCGACCGCAACACCGCGGCGGATCACGTCGTCGGACGCCAAGGCGGCGCACACCTGACGCAATGCGATCTGCGCGGCGAGGTAGATCGTCGCGATCGGGTCGACGGCCCGCTCGGTGAAGGCGACCGCGTCGACCACGGTCAGACGCAGCGCCATGGTCACCCGCACCGACATCACGTCGGACGTCAGGATTTCCTGCGGCGCAACCGGAATCAGCCGCTCACGCAGGTCGACGGTGACGTAGGTGGCATCGCCACGCCGCGAATGCGAGCCGGGCTGCAGCGTCCGGGTGAGCTTTCCTTCCCGGTATTCCAGGGTGACGTACCCGGGAACTACGGTGATTCGACTGAAGAGTGACATGACGTGCCTCCTTTCCGTTGCGTCGCATGACATGTCGTCGCGTTCTGAAGTTGTTGTGCTCCCGCCATGGCCAGGCCGGCAGTATTTCCCGTCGCTTCGCTCGCCCCGGACACCACCCGCGGGCGGGACGCTCGGTGGGGTCACCCGTCATCGTGCTCGACGAGCGCCGCAAGACCGATCGTTCCCGTGCACCCCGGGGGCGGTGCCGCAGTGGGGACTCGAACCCCGATATACCAGTTCCAGTGGCAGTGGAGGAGGACGTAAGTCGTACGCGCAGAACATGATCGGAGTACCCTCCGTTCGGCTGCTCTCACGCCCGACGAGAGACTCTGCCACGTCGGCGACCTGGCCGCAACGGATTATTCGCCTGATCTAGGAGCAGTTGGCTGGCCGTCGGAAATCTGTACCTGACAGCCGAATCAAGTGCACAGTGCATTTGGTCGGTCTGGGAGGTACAGATTCCCGACGGTCCCCAACAGCACAAAGCCCCGACCGGAACGAATCCGGCCGGGGCCCTGCGGGTTTCAGATCAGCAGATCAGAACTTCTCGCCCCTAGAACTTCTCTCCACGGGCAGCCTTCTCGACCAGCGAGGCCGGCGGCTCGAAGTGCGAACCGTACTTGGACGCGAGGTCCTTGGCACGGTCGACGAAGCCCTGCAGGCCACCCTCGTACTGGTTGATGTACTGGATGACACCACCGGTCCATGCCGGGAAGCCGATGCCGAAGATCGAGCCGATGTTGGCGTCCTCGACGGAGGTGAGCACACCCTCGTCGAAGCACTTCACGGTCTCGAGCGCCTCGGCGAAGAGCATGCGCTCCTTCATGTCCTCGAGCGGGATCTTGGTGCTGCCCGACTTGAACTGCTCGCGCAGACCCGGCCACAGCTGGGTGCGCTTGCCCTCGGCGTCGTAGTCGTAGAAGCCCTTGCCGTCCTTGCGGGCGGTGCGGCCATTGTCGACCATCCAGTCGACCACGGCGAACGACGGGTGCGTCGGGAAGTCGATGCCGGCTTCCTTGGCAGCCGCCTCGGACTCCTTGCGGATCTTCTGCGGCAGGGTCAGGGTCAGCTCGTCCATCAGCTGCAGCGGCGCGGCCGGGTAGCCCGCCTGGGTGCCCGCGTGCTCGATGAACGCCGGCTCGACGCCCTCGCCGACGGCCGCGATGGCCTCGTTGACGAAGGTGCCGATCACGCGGCTGGTGAAGAACCCGCGACTGTCGTTGACGACGATCGGGGTCTTGCGGATCTGCAGCGTGTAGTCGATGACCTTGGCCAGCACCTCATCCGAGGTCTTCTCACCGCGGATGATCTCCACCAGCGGCATCTTGTCGACGGGCGAGAAGAAGTGGATACCGATGAAGTCTTCCTGACGCTTCACACCCTGCGCGAGGATGGTGATCGGCAGCGTCGAGGTGTTCGAACCCAGGATCGCGTTCGGCTCGACGATGTCCTCGATCTCCTGGAAGACCTTGTGCTTCACCTCAACCGACTCGAAGGCGGCCTCGATGACGAGGTCGACACCCTTGAAATCCTCGGGATCGATGGTCGGGGTGATGCGGGCCAGCAGCGCGTCGGAGCGCTCTTGCGTGGTCTTGCCGCGCGAGAGAGCCTTGGCCTCGAGCTTCTCCGAGTAGCCCTTGCCCCGCTTGGCGGCGTCGAGGTCGATGTCCTTCAGGACGACCTCGATGCCCGCCTTGGCGGAGACGTAAGCGATTGCGGCGCCCATCATTCCGGCACCGATGACGCCGACCTTCTTGGCGGTGTACTTCTCGATGCCCTCGGGGCGCGAGCCACCGTTGTTGATGTGCTGCAGGTCGAAGAAGAACGCCTTGATCATGTTCTGGGCGACCTGACCGGTGACCAGCGAGACGAAGTAGCGGGTCTCGATGATGTCGGCGGTGTCGACGTCGACGTAGGCACCCTCGACGGCCGCGGCCAGGATGGCGCGCGGGGCCGGCATGTTGGCGCCCTTGATCTGCTTGCGCAGCAACGACGGCAGCGCGGGCAGGTTCGCGGCGAAGGCCGGGTTGGTGACCGAGCCGCCAGGCATCTTGTAGCCCTTCTTGTCCCACGGCTGCGCTGCCTCGGGGTTCGCGGCGATCCAGGCCTTGGCGGCGGGGATCAGTTCCTCGATGGAACCGACGACCTCGTCGATGATGCCGGTTTCCTTGGCCTTGGTCGGGTTGAACCGGTTGCCCTGCAGCAGGACTCCCATCAGAGCGTTCTGGATGCCCAGGAGGCGCACGGTACGAACCACGCCACCGCCGCCGGGGAGCAGGCCGAGGGTGACCTCGGGCAGACCGATCTGCACGCCCTTCACGTCGGCCGCGATGCGGTAGTGCGTGTGCAGCGCGATCTCCAGGCCACCGCCGAGTGCGGCGCCATTGATGGCGGCGACGACGGGCTTGCCCAGGGTCTCCAGACGACGCAGCACCTTCTTCATGCCGTTGGTGCGCTCCGTGATCGCGGTCGCGATCTCTTCCTTGCTCGCGTCGCCGCGGCCGCTGGTCATGTCCTTCAGGTCGCCACCGGCGAAGAAGGTCTTCTTGGCCGAGGTGATGACGACACCGGTGATGTCGTCCTTCTCCGCCTCGAGACGCTCGACGATGACCGGCAGCGAGGTCATGAACAGTTCGTTCATGGTGTTGGCGCCCTGGTTGGGGTCGTCCATGGTCAGGATGACGACGCCGTCGGCGTCCTTCTCCCAGTTGAAAAGGTTGTCACTCATGTGTTTTCAAAGTTCCTTTGGTAGAGGGGACGCCGGCGTCAGACGCGCTCGATGACGGTTGCGATGCCCATGCCGCCGCCGATGCACAGCGTGATGAGGCCGTAGCGGCCACCGGTGCGCTCGAGCTCGTCGAGGCAGGTGCCGAGGATCATCGCGCCGGTCGCGCCGAGCGGGTGACCCATCGCGATCGCGCCACCGTTGACGTTGGTCTTCTCGTGCGGAACCTTGAGGTCCTTCATCCACTTCATGACGACCGACGCGAACGCCTCGTTCAGCTCGAAGACGTCGATGTCGTCGACGGTCAGGCCGGCACGCTTCAGCGCGAGCTCGGTGGCCGGGGTGGGGCCGGTGAGCATGATGGACGGCTCCGAGCCGACCTGCGCGAACGACACGAAACGGCCGCGCGGGGTCAGGCCGTTGCGCTTGCCCGCCTCCTCGCTACCGATCAGGACGGCAGCCGCACCGTCGACGATGCCGGAGCTGTTACCACCGGTGTGCACGTGGTTGACGCGCTCCACCTCCGGGTAGCGCTGCAGGATGACGTCGTCGAAGCCGGCCATCTCGGCCAGACCCGCGAAGGCGGGCTTGAGCTTGCCGAGGCTCTCGGCGGTACTGCCCGGACGACGGTGCTCGTCGTGGTCGAGCACGATGACACCGTTGATGTCGCGGACGGGGACCACGGACTTGGCGAAGTAGCCACTGGTCCAGGCCTTCTCAGCACGAGCCTGCGACTCGGCGGCGAAGGCGTCGACGTCCTCACGGGAGAAGCCCTCGATGGTGGCGATCAGGTCGGCGCCGATGCCCTGCGGGACGATGTAGTTGTCGTACGCGGTGGTCGGGTCGGTGAAGAGCGCACCGCCGTCGCTGCCCATCGGCACGCGCGACATCGACTCGACACCGCCGGCGAGGACCAGCTCGTCGAAGCCCGACGCGACCTTGGCCGCGGCGAGGTTGGTGGCCTCCAGGCCCGACGCGCAGAAGCGGTCGATCTGGGTTCCGGGGACATTCTCGGGCAGACCGCTGTTCAGAGCTGCGGTACGTGCGATGACGCCGCCCTGCTCGCCGACCGGCGAGACGACGCCGAGGATGACGTCGTTGATCTCGGACGGGTCGAGGCTGCCATGACGGGCCAGGACCTCATTGATGACGCCGCTGGCCAGATCGACCGGCTTGACGCTGTGCAGCGCGCCGCCGCGCTGCTTGCCACGGGGCGTACGGATCGCCTCGTAGATGAATGCTTGATCAGCCACGATTGAGTGTTCCTTTCGCATGAACCATTTGTGGTTACTCTACGAGGCTAACGCGGAATAACTAATTTGGCTATACCTGGTGATCAGACACCGTCGTCGGATCTCAAATGTGCGCTATGGTCGGTTCACCATGCCAGACCGTAAGCCCACCGCCCGCACGCGCGGCACCGACCGCAAACGACAGCTCGTCAGCCACGCCGCCGAGCTGTTCCTGCGGCGCGGGTATGCGCAGGTCTCCCTTGCCGACATCGCACGGAGTGCCGGTGTCACCGCCCCGTCGCTGTACCGGCACTTCGACGACAAGCAGGCGCTGCTGGCCGCCGCGGTGATGGCGGGCGTCGACGATCTGGAGGCCTGCACCGACCGTGCGTTCGCCGGTGCAGTACAGCCGACCGTGGACGAACTCGTCGACGCCGCGTGCACGCTCGCGGTGGCGCATCCGGGCTCGGCCGCGCTGTGGCGCTGGACCAGCAACTACCTGACCGAGGAGCAGAACATCCAGGTCGCCCAGCGCACCCGGGGAATCCTCGGCCGATGGGCGGCGACGTTGGCCCAGAGCCGACCGGAACTCACCGAACGCGAGACGGTTCAGCTGGCCTGGGCGGTACTCAGCGTGTGCGGCAGCCTGTCGGTGCATCACACCCGCATGTCCGACGTCCGGGCGCGCGTGGAACTCGGCACCCTGGTGCGGCGGCTGATCGTGCTCACGCCCGGTGCAGCGCCACCACTCACCCCGCCGTCGCCGGTCACCAACGTCACCGCGAATCGACGCGACGAGATCCTCGACGCCGCTGCCGCGCTCTTCGCCGACCGCGGCTACACCGACGTGGGGGTCGACGAGATCGGTGCGGCGGTCGGAATCACGGGTCCCAGTGTGTACAAACACTTCTCGTCGAAGCTGGCGATCTTGGTCGGCATCGGGGAGCGCAGCGCCATGCGCCTCGAAGCCGGGGTGATCGCCGCCTTCTCGGCCACCTCCGACCCGGCGAAACTACTCGGTCTGCTCGTCGACTCCTACGTCACGGTCATCACCAGCACCCCCGACCTGTCGGTGGCGTTCAACAGTTCCGGAGTCCTGGCGGGCCAGCCACCGGCGGCCGCATTGCTGGACGTACAGCGCCGCTACGTGGCACGGTGGATCGACCTGCTGGTTGCGGTCGACCCCGACCTCAAGCGGGACGCGGCAGCCGTCGCGGTCCACGCCGCGTTGAGCATCGTCAACGACGCGGTACGGATGCGGCGCGGAACGGCGCGGCCGGAGTTCGGGGCGCGGATGGCGTACTTCATGAAGGGCGTGCTTGATGTCTGAACCCACCGAGGGTCAGTCGGAAGACACCGCGGAGTACACCCGCGACGAACTCATCGCGAATCTGGGAATCCCCAGCGAGCATGCCGAGAAGATATGGAATGCCTTCGGTTTTCCACGCAGGCGCATCGACACGAAGATCTTCTCCCGCAAGGACCTCGAGGCGCTGCGAATCTTCAGCGGCAGCGAAGACGTCATGGAGATGACCGCCCAGGTGTCCACCGCCCGGAGCATCGGTCAGTCCATGGCGCGCCTCGCGGAATGGCAGGCCGATCAGCTCGTCGAGCTCGACGCGGACCCAGACGTCCCGTGGTCGGTGCCACAGATGGCCGACGCCCTCGAGAAGATCCAGCAGTTCGTGTGGCGCCGCCATCTGATGCTTGCCCTCGAACGCCGCACCGCGAGCGAGGCGAGTGAAAGCCTGCACTCTGTCGTGGGATTCGCCGACATCGTCGGCTACACCAGTCTGTCCCGGCGCATCGGTCTGGCCGAACTGCAGTCGCTTCTCGACGCCTTCGAAGAGCGCACCTACGAGATCATCACCGAACTCGACGGATCGGTGGTCAAGACGCTCGGCGATGCGGTCATGTTCACCTTCCACGAGCCGGCCGCCGCAGCGATGGCCGCCGTCGGGATACACCGTCTCAGCGAGTCGCAGCCCATCCCCGAACTGCGAGCCGGACTCGCGCGGGGTGAGGTGCTGACCCGGCTCGGCGACGTGTTCGGTGAGCCGGTGAACATCGCGGCCCGCCTGTGCGGATCCGCGCGGCCGGGAACAACATTGGTCGACGAGTCGGTGTCGAACGCTCTCCGGTCGGACAACCGCTTCTACCTCAAGCAGATCCCGACGCTGAGCGTCCGGGGTTACAAGCGTCTGCGCGCCTTCGCACTCGAAGTCGACCGTCGCGCAGACGAAGACGAGCTCGAAATCCCCGAACTGCCGGCCACGTCGGACGACTCGGAGCGCTGATCGTCCGATCGAGTGAATCCCGATGTCCGATTGACTCGATATGCACTTTTCGGGTCTAGTCCGTTGCGTGCTGTCACGTCTGGGTTCATCCCTCCATCACCGCAACCGCAACCGACTCTGTGTGGCGCTATCTGCCGTTTTCGTAGCGGTTCTCGCTGCTTGCGGGTCGTCCTCGGATCAGAGCACCACCGAGAACGGCACGATCACGTCGCAAGGGACCACGACATCGCGGTCGCTCGAGTCTGGCCTGCGCACCACGCCGTCAGCAGAGGGCACCCCACAGAAGATCGTCTTGCAGCACAGTTGGAAAGACGAGGATGGGTACAGCTATCAGGTGGAGGTCACCGAGCCCACGATCACGGTGACCAACGACACCGCCAACTCCAAGCCTGGCCGCACCGACCTGACGTGGGAATTCGTGGTGACGGCGCGTCTGACGAACACCACCCCCGCCCGCAATGCCCCGTTCCCAGACAAACTCAGCTTCCGACCGGCATGGACAAGAAGCACCTCCCTGTGCGGAAGCCGGGATGCGCGAACCGATTTCGGCTTCTCCACAAACGACGATGCGGTGGAGGCGGCTTGGTGCACGCTGACGAACATGCCAATGTTCCTCGCTGCCACCGACATCTCCGAGCAAGGCGGACCACCGCAACTCTCCGGCACACTCGGCATCGACCAGACGATGGAATTGACCGCGCGCGGCACAAACTTGATCAAGTGGACGATCCCCGAGGCCGAGTACGACGCTCTTGCGGACGCGATCAAGGCTCCGACCGTATACGTGTTGGGCGGCAGCTACAACGATCGTCCCGATAACTCTCAATGCCTCCTGGTGACCCGCGTGCCGGTGTTCGCCGAGACCCAGCGCACCGGCTGCCTCACGTAGAGGCCACCCCGACCGCGGATGACCCAAATCGTCGAGTCCTGTTGCGCGCGTCCGTACTTCGACTCGGACAATTGTGAAAAAGTGTTGGCACTCGCCAGAGGAGAGTGCTAATATCAGGTTACGCAGTGATGGTAAGTGAGGTGCCGTCATTGGGGCGGCACCCCTGAAGAAGGAGGTGTTTGCTGTGCTGCGTGTAGATCCCTTTGCTGCTGTCGATGACTGGGCCAAGGCGCTCCTTGCCGGTGGGTCCGGCACTGTGGGCCGCACTCCGCGGTTCATGCCCATCGACGTGTACAAGGTCGATGACCACTATTCGCTCGTCGCGGACCTACCAGGTGCGGATCCTGGTTCGATCGACCTCGATGTCGACAACGGTGTGCTCACACTGTCCGCGCACCGCAGTGCGCCAACCGATGACGGTGTGCAGTGGCTGGCCAGTGAACGTTTCTCCGGCACCTACCGTCGCCAGGTCACGCTCGGCGATGGTGTGGATCCGGCGAGGATCTCGGCCTCCTATGACAACGGAGTGCTGACCGTGACCATCCCGGTCGCCGAGCAGGCCAAGCCCCGCAAGATCGAGATCGGCCACGCCGGTGCGAGGCAACAGGAGATCAGGGCCGCGACGACGAACTCGGCGGCCGGCTGATCCCATTGAGTCGCAATAGTTGACCACCCGTGCGAGACGCTTGACCACCCAGCGCGAAACGGAGGGTGACGAGAATGATGGTCTGCACCGACACCGCCCCGACCGCAGGTCACCTCGAGGTGATCGATCCTGACGAGCTCTGGTTGGCTGCCGAAATCGACGCGCTCTTCGCGGCCGCATCTCTGCGTCACGCTGTCGTCGCAGGCGGCGTGACCACGGCTTGCGAACTCCGACCTCGTAGACGGTGCGAGGGGTCGGGCAGCCATCGCGAACCAGTCCGGGGTTGGGTCTCGCCGTCGAGAGGCGGCCGACAACGCGCGCCGCCTGCGATCGTCGGCGCGATCGACAGGTCTGTGTATAGAGCCAAAGCCAACGAAGGAGGTGATGAACTCGTCGCCCGACGAACGCTCAGAAGTAGTCTCTCTCCCACGCACGAGGGCTGTCGTCGGGTCGTCCAGGGGGGGGGTTTGCGGTGCTCCTACCGCGAACCCCTCCCTGTCGCAGCACTATTCCCGAGAAGACGGTTTCCCTGGGCTGAGCGGAGGCATCGAATGACAACCGACCAACCACGCGTCTCGATGAATGCCGACGAGGCGGATGCGGTGGAACAATCCCTGCCCGTCGATCCCGATGATCACGACGCCGTCCAGCAACCAGTCGAGGTGCTGGGCCTCGAAGCCGATGAGGCCGATATCGCCGAACAAGCCATACCGGTGACACTCGACGACTCCGACGATCCGAGATCTCAGTGGTCAGAGGAGACCGGAGACGCGGCACCGTAGATCTTCACCTCGTTCGCTTTCACCACCAGGTCGACGTCGAGCCCGATCTCGAGTCCCAGATCGGCCACCGCCGCCCAGGTCACCTCGGCCGCAACCGTCTGGTCTTCGACGTCGGCGTTCAGAAGTGCGTGGTCACCGCGGGGCTCGAGTTCTCGGATGACGCCACGCAGCGTGGTACGTGGGCTCCCTTGTGGCGCTTGCAGATACACCGCGACCGCCCGCGGCGAGAAAGCGGCTGCGGCCGCCGTACCGGGGTCAAGCGTCTCGGCGGCCATACCCACGACACGGTTGCCGTCGGCGTCCATCACCCCGCCGGACGTGTCCATCGTGCCGAGAAAAAGGTTCAGTCCCGACAGCGACGCGGCGAACCGGCTCGTCGGTCCGGCCAGAACCGCTCTTGTGGAACCGGATTCGACGAGTCGTCCCCCGTCGAGCACCACGATCTCGTCGGCCAGGCCCACGGCGTCGAGCACATCGTGGGTGACCATGATGGTGGTGCGTTCGTGATCTGCCAACAGCGTCCGCAGAAGGCCGCGCAGGCGACTGGCGACGTCGACGTCGAGCGCTCGGAATGGCTCGTCCAGCAGTAGGATTCGCGGTTCGGCAGCGAACGCCCGCGCAATGGCGACGCGTTGCGCCTGACCGCCGGAGAGTTGATCGGGTTTGCGGTCGGCGAGGTCGGTGACCTCGGTGGCCGCCATCCAGCGGCGCACCCGGTCCCGCACCTCGGCGCGGGGCAGACGCTGAGCCGACGGTGCGAACGCGATGTTCGACGCGACACTCAGGTGCGGAAAGAGCCGCGCCTCCTGCGACAGCAGCGCCACCGGGCGGCGATGCGGCGGAAGGGAGGTGCGGTCATCGCGGAACACGTTGTCACCGAGCGTGATCCGAGTCCCCGAATCGCCCACGAGCAGGCCCGCGATCATCCGGAGCATGGTGGTCTTCCCCGCACCGTTGGGTCCCACAACGGCCGTGGTGCGTCCCGCCGGGAATCGGTGCGTGAGATGCAGGCTCGGTATTTCGTTGGCAATCGACACCGAAAGATCTGTCTCGTTCACAGCGCCCCGACCACGCCTCGGCGACGACGGCTGTGTACTCCGACCACGACGATCAGTGAGAGGAGAACCAGGATGAGCGACAACGGGATCGCCGCTTTCGGATCGTCGATCGATGCCACATAGATGGCCAGTGGCGCGGTCTGGGTGACGCCGGGCGCGTTGCCCGCGAACGTGATGGTGGCGCCGAACTCACCGAGCGCCCGGGCGAACGCCAGAACCATACCCGCCACGAGGGACGGAACGACCAGTGGGAGGGTGACGCGCCACAGCGTCCGCGTCGGGCCCGCACCGAGCGTTGCGGCGACTTCCTCGTAGCGCGTACCGACAACGCGCACAGCACCTTCCACACTGATCACCAGGAACGGCAGCGCGACAAAGGTCTGCGCGAGCACCACGGCAGTGGTGGTGAACGCGATGTCGATACCGGCAGCATGGAGATGCTTGCCGATGACGCCGAGTCGGCCGAACGTGTACAGCAGCGCCAGACCGCCGACCACCGGCGGAAGCACCAAGGGCAGCAGCACAAGTGAGCGCAGCACGCGGACGAACAGGTTGTCGTAGCGGGCGAAGATCACCGCCATCGGCACCCCGAGTAGCAAGCACATCACTGTGCTCGCCGTCGCCGTGATCAGTGAAAGTCTTAGTGCGTCAAGCGAGGACTCCGACGTCACATCCTCGACAAAGGTCTCCCACGGCGTCTGTGCTAGCAGCGCCAACGGCGGTACGACGATCAGCGCGACCCCGAGCGCGGCGAGAGCGAACACCCACAGCGGCAGTGCCGACATTCCCGATCGGCTGCCGATGCGGAGTCGGGTCAAGGTTTACCGAATCCGGCGTCCGCCAGGATCTGCTGCCCCTGCGGTCCCAGCACGAGTTCGATGAACTCCTTGCCGAGCGCATCACCGGGAGCGCCCTGCACGGTTGCGATCGGGTACTTGTTGACCACAGCGGCGAACGCCGGGTCGGTGACGGTGGCGACCTTGTCACCGGCGGCCTTGGCGTCGGTCACGTACACCACTCCGGCATCGGCCTGACCCGTCGTCACCTTGGTGAGCACGGCGGTCACCGACTGCTCCTCCGAGGCGGCATTAACGGTGACGCCGGTGTTCTTCTCGACGGTGTCGGTGGCGTTACCGCACGGCTGCGCGGACTGGCAGACCACAGTGGTCACGCCGGGCTTGTTGAGATCGGCAAACGAGTTGATGCCCTTGGGGTTTCCGGGTGCGGTAACGATGACGAGGGTGTTGGTGGCGAAGATCTTGGGGTCCACGGCCTGATCGCCGAGCTTGTCCATGTTCCTCTCGTCGGCACTGGCGAACACGTCGGCGGGCGCACCCTGCTTGATCTGATTGACCAGCGTCGACGACCCGTCGAAGGACAACTTGACGGTGACCCCCGCGTGCTGCTTCTGGAACTCGTCGGCGATGGCCGTGAACGTCTTCTTGAGCGATGCCGCGGCCGACACGTTCAGCGTCGTCGGGGTGGCGCTCGCGGGCGTCGAACTGTCGTCGTCCGACGAACAGCCGGCGACCGCCAGCAACAGTCCCGCCACCGACAGCGCAGCCAGAATCCGTCTCATCAGCTCTCCCGCTTCTTCTCCACGATCACGGTCGTCGCCTTGACGACCGCCGTTGCCACCACGCCCGGTTCCAGGCCCAGTTCCCGCGCCGCGTCGGCGCTCATCAGCGACGTGACCTCGAACGGCCCGCACTGCATCGTCACCTGCGCCATGACGCCGTCGATGACCGCTTCGGTCACGAGTCCGGTGAAGCGATTGCGCGCCGACCGCAGCACCCCGGAGTCGTCGTCGGGTGCCGTTCCGGCGCGACGCTGTGCCAGGGCGGCCAGTTCGACCCCGTCGACGGCCTGCACCCCGCCGTCGTCGATCGCCGACAGCTCACCCGCGCTGATCCAACGGCGCACGGTGTCGTCGCTGACGCCGAGGAGGACCGACGCATCGCGTACTCGTATGGCACCCACGGGGAGATGATATCCGCATCTGCGGAGAAACAGGCGGGAAGTGTCCGCGCATACGAATTGCACGGTCGCGAAGCCCGCTCCCCGACGGTGCGACTCATCCCACCGAACAATGACGCGGGTCTGTCAGACCACGCCCGTACCATCGACACCAGTGCATCCGATTTGTCCGTTTTTGCAGGTGGCAGCACACACCGATGAGTTTCCGGATCGGCGTGGGTCTGCCCCTGTGTTCGCCTGTCGCAGGCGAGCGGAAAAACCCTTCGCCATTGTCCGACCACCTCGATAGCGTGGAGAAACATGACCTCACCCACAGCCCCGGCACCGATGACAACGCGCACCGCCCCCGACGCCGACGTCGCCATCGAAGCCATCGACCTCGTGAAGCGCTTCGGCGACTTCACCGCCGTCGACGGCGTGAGCTTCACCGTCCCCCGCGGATCCGTGCTCGGCCTGCTCGGACCCAACGGTGCAGGCAAGACCACCACCGTCCGGATGATGACCACGCTGTCCCCACCCACCAGCGGCACCGCCCGGGTCGCCGGACACGACGTGACCGCCGAACCTGACGCCGTCCGCCGGAGCATGGGTCTGACCGGGCAGGCGGCTACCGTCGACGAGATCCTCACCGGCCGCGAGAATCTGCGCATGATCGGCGGGCTGTACGGGATCGGCCGACGCGATCTGGCTCGTCGGGGCGATCAACTGCTCGAACAGTTCTCGCTGACCGAGGCGGCCAACAAACAGGTCAAGTCGTATTCGGGCGGTATGCGCCGCCGGCTCGACCTGGCCGTCAGCCTCCTCGCAGCACCACCGGTGCTGTTCCTCGACGAACCGACAACCGGCCTCGATCCACGGAGTCGCTCGGAGCTGTGGGACGTGCTGCGCGGCTTGGTGTCTCAAGGAACCACGTTGCTGCTGACCACACAGTACCTCGAAGAGGCCGATCAACTCGCCGACGACATCGTCGTCATCGACAAGGGCAAGATCATCGCGCACGGCACCCCGATGCAGCTCAAACAACAAGCGGGCGCGGCCAGTCTGGTGCTGACCGTCTCCAACGCCGACGACCTCCCACAGGCGCAGGCACTGCTCGCCAAGACCGGCGCGGAGGTCTTCGTCGACGAGGGCGCCCGCCGACTCACCACCGCCGCAAGCGGACTCGCCGACCTCAATCGCGTGGTCGCCTGGTTCGACGAAAGCGGCATCGCCGTCGACGACCTCGGGCTCGCACGCCCCAGCCTCGACGACGTCTTCCTGTCGCTCACCGGTCACCGCGCCGAAGACGCCGACGAGAACTCCGATTCCACCGACGAGGAGAACGACCGATGACCACCACCGTGACACCCGGGTCGGCGGTAACGGAGATGCCGGCCACCCATCAGACCAACATTGCTCAGCAGGCCTGGATCATGGTGAAACGCAACATGATCCACACCAAGCGGATGCCCGAGATGCTGTCCGACGTGACGATCCAGCCGATCATGTTCGTGCTGCTGTTCGCCTACGTGTTCGGCGCCTCGATCCAGACCGAGAGCGCGTCGTACAAGGAATTCCTGCTGCCCGGCATCATGGGGCAGACCATCGTGTTCACCGCTTTCATCGTCTCCACCGGCATCACCGCCGACCTGGAGAAGGGCATCATCGACCGCTTCCGGTCGTTGCCCATCCACCGGTCGTCGGTACTGATCGGTCGCAGTATCGCGAGCCTGTTGCATTCGTCCATCGGCATCGTGGTGATGGCCATCACCGGACTCGCCATCGGCTGGCGTATCCGCGGCTCCTTCGTCGACGCCGTGCTCGCCTTCGCCCTGCTGATCCTGTTCGGGTTCGCGATGATCTGGTTCGGCATCCTGATCGGCTCGTGGCTGCGCTCGGTGGAGGCGGTCAACGGCTTCATGTTCTCGGTGCTGTTCCCGATCACGTTCCTGTCCAACGCCTTTGTCCCCACCGACCCGATGCCCGACTGGCTACAGACGATCGCCGAGTGGAACCCGATGTCGTCGCTCGTGCAAGCCATGCGCGTGCTGTGGGGCAACGGGCCCGCCTACGGCCCCGAAGCTGCGTGGCCGATGCAGCACCCGGTGGCCGCGACGCTGATCTGGTCGGTGGCGCTGACCGTCATCTTCGCCCCGTTCGCACTGCGCGCCTACTACAAGCGCACCTCGGATTGAGCTGAGCCTCGCGCACCCGGCCCTCCCACTCCCTGAAGTGCGAGGACCGCAAGCGACGAGCCTCCTACCGCTGCCTGAGGAGCGAGGAGCGCTAGCGACGAGCCTCGAAGGCCAGGTGAGACGACAATGTCATCGCGCCAGGGGCTTCGAGGCTCGCAGGCTCGCACCTCAGCCAGCGGGAGGGACTCTTCGCGTCACCAAGGTCTACGCCGTGAGGTTCACGGCCTCCAGCGGATCGTTGTAGATCGCGTCGAGCGACACCGCGCCGGCAGCCTGCTGCTGCACGGTCGCACCCGAATGTGACACGCGCACATCGCGTCTCGGGGATACCGAGGTCTCGCGCACCGCCTTGGCCACCACCGGGAGGGTCGCCGGATAATCGGTGAACGCCTGACCACCCAGGATGATGTGGTCGGGGTTGAAGATGTCGGCGACCAGGCCGATGGTGCGGCCCAGCACGCGAGCACGTTCTTCGAGGATCTCGCGCGCAATCACGTCACCGTCGCGCGCCAGGACGTGCACGTCCTCGATCTCCGTCACCGGCAGACCAGCGGCCTGCGCGGCCTCGACGATGCCGGTGTCGCTGACCGTCGCTTCGAGTTCCCCGGTACGCGCCGGGTCCAGGTGCTCGGTGGTGCCGGTCGGGAAGTGACCGATGACCGGCGGGCCCGCGGTCGGGGTGTGCACCGTTCCGCCAACACTGAACGCCACGCCGACCATCTCGCGCGCATAGAAGTACAGAAAGCTCGACTTCTCCTCGGCCGACTTCGCATCGTTGGGATTGACCACGAGTTCGGCGGCAGCCATGGCCTCGACATGGGAAGCCACCGACACCGGCAGGCCGAGGCTTTCGGCGATGACCCGACCCACGGGTGCGGCCTGCCAACCGAGCCGCGGATGGTCGACGACGCCTCCGGTCCCCACGCGACCACCGATGGCCACACCGGCCCACAGCACCCGACGACCGGTCCAGCGCGCCGAGAACCGGCGGGCGCTTGCCCCGATGGCGACGAGCGTGGCCTCCGGCGATTCGGCCACCGGGGTGGGGATCTGGATGGCGCCGACGACGCGGTGCAGCAGATCGTGCGTGGTGATCGAGGTGACCTTGTAGCCGATGTGGATGCCGACGGTCAGGAAGTCGGTGACGTTGATCTCGAACGGCAGGCGCGGACGCCCGATGGCGCCGGCCGGCGCCAGGTCGGCACGCTCACGAATGAGCCCGGCCCGCAACAGTGCGCCGACCTGACGGTTCACCGTCGAGATCGACAGTCCGGTCCGTTCGGCTGCGTCGTCGCGGAAGAGCGGGCCCGACAGGCGTGCGGCCCGCAGCACCAGTGCGGCCGGCTTGGTGGACAGCTCCAGATGCGGCGTCGCGACATGCACTCCCGCATCTCCCTTCGCCGCCCGTGGCCGCTGCGTGGGCCGCGGTCGCTGTGCCTGTTCACGACGACGCGTGTCGGCGAGGCGCTGCCGTTCCAGCGAACGTGAACCGTAGGCCAACGGTACGGGCTGGCGGGTGGGACTGGCACCGCGACGCGTCGGAAGCGGGGTGGTGCGGACGGTCGGGGTGGCGGAGGTCGCAGTTTGGGGGCCGAGCGTGGTGGTCATTGAGTGTCCTCGTCGAAAGCGCCACGTCCACGACGGACGGGCGGGGGCTGAAAGGAGTTCGAGACAGTCGACCCGGGAGAAGGGGTCGGGAATCAGCGCATTCGACAACAACAGAGCACACGGGCGAACGGCAGCCGACAGCCGAGAGCGGTCGTCACATAGGTGACCGCCAAGAGGCTGCTGCGGGCGTTCGTCATGGCGATCAAGCTAGCAACGGCCCGAGACATCTGGCAAGCACCCGGTGCAGGTCCGAGCCGGTTTTCGGAGAGAGCGCACACTCGTTCACCGGCGAGAATAGGTCGATCCGGGGCCCGTGACGCCGGTTAGGTTCATGATGATCCCAAATCGGGGGCTGCGTGATGCGTCGACCTCGGCATCGACCTCGGCGAAGCCACGACGATGGTCGGCGAGCGGTCGAGGTTGTCGGTACCAGCGAGTAGATTGTGAGCATGACCACAACCGCGTCCACCACCGATTCCGACGCCGAATTCCTGCAGGTCACCGAGCCCTTCCGGCGTGAGATCATCGCGCACTGCTACCGGATGATGGGGTCGCACCACGACGCCGAAGACCTCACCCAGGAGACCTACCTGCGTGCCTGGCGGGGATATCCGAAGTTCGACCATCGATCGTCGGTGCGTACGTGGCTGCACAAGATCGCCACCAACACCTGCCTCACCGCGCTCGGCAGCAAGCAGCGTCGTCCGCTCCCGTCCGGTCTCGGTGGTGACGCGTTCGACCCCGCCGACGACCTCCTCCAGGATCACGAGGTCCCGTGGCTGGAGCCGTTCGCGGGCACCGTCGACGACATCTCACCCGGAGACGACGCCGATCCCGCGTACGTGGTCGGGGCCCGCGAATCGGTGCGGCTGGCGTTCATCGCAGCGCTGCAGCACCTGCCCGAACGGCAACGCGCCGTGCTGATCCTGCGCGACGTGCTGCAGTGGAAGGCGGCCGAGGTCGCCGACACCATCGGGGTCACCACCGCGACCGTCAACAGCCTGCTGCAACGCGCCCGCGAACAGCTGAAGAACGCTCGGCCGGTGCAGGAATCGCCCGGGACGCTCGACGACGACGCCAAGCGTGAACTGCTGGCGAAGTACGTGTCGGCATTCGAGCGCTACGACGTCGACGCCATCGTCGACCTGTTCACCGACAAGGCGATCTGGGAGATGCCCCCGTTCACCGGTTGGTACCAGGGCCCAGAGGCGATCGGCATCCTCATCCGCGGCAACTGTCCCGCCGAGGGGCCCGGCGATCAGATCCTGCTGCCGACCGTCGCCAACAGCCAACCCGCATTCGGGCTGTACATGCGCGAACCGGACGGCGTCCACCGCCCCTTCCAGTTGCATGTACTCGAGTTGGACGAGTCGGGGAAGGTCTCCTACGTCGTGGCCTTCTTCAGCGACACGATGGAAGAGGACTTCGCGCGGTTCGGCCTCCCGGCCGCACCGTACGACGCACCGGCCCGGACCGCGCCCAGCCCCTGGCACTGATTTCGTAGCAATAGTGTGTGCTGGGCACGCACTATTGCTACGAATCCGGGTTCTGCGGGATCGACGCCGGATCCATGAACACGATTTCCCAGGCGTGACCGTCGGGATCGCAGAAGCTGCGGCAGTACATGAAGCCGAGGTCGTCGGCGTCGCGCAAGAACGATCCTCCACCGGCGAGGGCGGCGTCGGCGAACCGGTCGACCTCGCTGCGTGAATCGGCGGAGATCGCCAGCAGCGCCTCGCGACCGGTCGTCGGATCGGCCACCCGCCCGGCGGCATAGCCGGCGAACCGACCCCGCTCGTGCAGCATCACCATGGTCGCGTCGTTGACGATCATGCACAGAGTGCCCTGGTCGCAGAACACCGCGTCGAACCGGAACCCCAGCTTCTCGAAGAAGATCCTTGACCGCGCCGGGTCGGCGACGGGAAGGTTCACGAACATCATCGGTGGCACAGCGGGTCTCCTGGGCGGAGCGCGATGGGAAGTCCGGGTTCGGGGCGCCCCACAAGTGCAGACCCGCCCGGCACCGAGAATTCATCGGCGCCGCATAGGGTGCAGGTATGGGTGTGATCTATCTGGTTCGGCACGGTCAGGCGAATGCGCTGGCATACGGCATCGACGACGCGAGCACTGACGTGTCGAACGGGCCCGGCGGTCTTACTCGCGTCGGCGACATGCAGGCCAAACTCACCGGCGCCGCGCTCGCCGGTCAGGTCGAGGCCATCACCGCGGCCATCAGCGGAGACCTCCCGCGGCAACAGCAGACGCTCGCCGGTGTGCTCGCGGCCTTCGACAACCCACCAACGCCCACCGTGGACGCCGACTGGAACGAGTACGAGCTGCCCGCCCTGGTGGGGTCAGCGAGCGCCGAACTGTTCCGTGACGGTCGGAGCTATCAGCGCCAGCTCGACGCCGGCCTTGCACACTGGATTTCCGCCGACGAGACCGACGGCCCGGACGAGACATACGCGCATTTCTCCGGTCGCATCAGCGACGCCGCGGCTCGCGCTGCCGAACTCGCCGGTTCGGGTCAGACCGTGCTGGTCGTGTCGTCGGCCGGTTCGATCACCCAGTGGATCGCCCAACTGTGGGAAATCCCCGCGCAACGTTGGCCCGCGATGGCGCGCACCATGGTGAATGCCTCCATCACCAAGCTGATCGTCGGTCGCAGCGGGGTGTCGTTGGTGTCGTTCAACGAGCACGGCCACCTCGCCGACCGCGAGGGTGGGGTGTCGACGTTCCGCTGAACGTGGCGGCGCGGTTCAGGCGCGATGCAGATTGCTTCCCGGCCGGGTGAGAACAACGTTGGGCAGCACCGCATATCGGGACAATTGCGTGACCGAGTGGGCGATGGTCGCGACGTCGCCGACGGTGATCATCTCATCGCCGGGGATGGTGTCCTTGAGCCAGTCGGACATGTCGGTGTCGACGTAGCCGGGCGCGATCGTCGTGGCGCTCACTCCGCGCTCGGACTCCTCGAGATTGAAGGTCTCACACAGGGAGATCAGTGCGGCCTTGGTGGCGCCGTACGCCGACAGCTCCGGCTCCGGATACACGCCCGTGATCGACGCCACGGCAATGACTTTCGCCGCCCCGGCAGCTTCAGCGGTGGTTCGCAGCGTCGGCAACAGCGACTGCAGCAAGATGTACGGCGCCCGCACGTTCACCTGATACAGACGATCAAAGCGACGCACGGGCAGGTCGGCGACGGCACCCTTCTGCCCCATCCCGGCGTTGATGATCAGCGCATCGCATCGGCCGAACGCTGCCGCATGCGAAGTGGCGAGCGCCTCAACGGCTTCCGGATCGGTCATGTCGGCCGGGATCACCTCGATGCGACCTGCACCGTGCTCGCGCAATTCTGCCGCCCGCTTCTCCAGGGCCTCCCGGCCGCGCGAGCTGATGGTGAGATCCCAACCGTCGGCGGCAAACCTCTCGGCGATGGCGGCGCCGATGCCGCGCGACGCGCCGGTGACCAGCGCAACCTTGTGGTCTGAATCAGCCATTTTCCTGGTCCCCCTATGACTTTCGTTCTATGCCGACGTGCTGACGTGTTTGATTCCCGCTGCGATGAACTCCGCGGTGGCCTCGGCGGCGTTCTCCGCACCGTCGCCCGACGATGCGCCGGCGAGAGCGCGGTGGGTGATGCCCTCGGCGATCACGCCGAGCTTCAGGTTCGCCAGGCCGAGATAGAAGTCCCAGTCACCGAGGTCCACACCGGCGAAAGTCGCATACTTCTGCGCGATCTCGTCGGCCGACGGGTAGCGGTCGCTGGTCCAGGCCGCCTCGAATCCGAGCACCGTGTCGAAGATGGGCTGGCGATAGACGCACATCAGGGCGACGTCGGTGATGGGGTCGCCCAGCGTCGACATCTCCCAGTCCACCACGGCCTCGATGCGTCCCGGATCGTCGGCTGCGATGATCGTGTTGTCCACGCGAAAGTCGCCGTGTACCACGGTTTCCCGGGACTCAGACGGCACCCGTTCGGACAATGCCGCGACGAGCTTGTCGACGTCGGGCAACTCGCGGGTGTGCACGTGTCCCCACTGGCGTGCCCACAACTTGACCTGCCGGGCCGCGAATCCGGCTGGGCGGCCGAACTCGCCGAGCCCCACGGCGCGGTAGTCCACGGCGTGCAAGTCGGCCAGCGTGCGCACCAGCGCATCGATGTTGGTGACCACGTCGGCATCGGAGTACGCCTCGAGGTCTGCCGCGGTACGCACCACGCGACCGTCGATGAACCCGACGATCGTGCACGGCGCACCGATCGCGGAGCCATCCGAGTCGAAGGCCACCGTTGTCGCGACCGGAACCGCGGTGTCCTGCAACGCCGAGGTGACCGCCCACTCGCGTCCCATGTCATGAGCCGACGGCGTGAGCCCACCGGTCGGCGGCCTCCGCACCACCCACCGCGACACCCCGTCGGTCACCGCGTAGGTCAGATTCGACTTCCCGCCGGAGATCAGGTCGACCTGCAGCTCACCCTGCACCGCGACGTCGGAGTCGATCAGGAACTGCCGCAACCGATCCGCGTCGAGCGCGGACTCCACGGCCGTCACTGTGCGGCCGCCTGCAAAGCCTTGCGTGCACGCCCGACCGCGCGTCGGGCGATGGCCCAGCGGTGCACCTCGGACGGACCGTCGTAGATACGGAACGGACGCAGCTCCTGCTGCAGCCGCGCCAGGGGCAGATCCTCGGAGACGCCGAGCCCGCCGCACATCTGGATGCTGCGATCCGCGATGCGCGAATACGCCTCGGCGGCAAAGGTCTTGGCGATCGAGGTCTCGTTCGACGCGTGGTTGCCCAGATCGAGTTCGTGACATGCCTTGAGCAGCAACGCACGTGTCGCGGCGAGGTCGATCTCGTTGTCGGCGACCATCTGCTGGATCATGCCGAGATCGCCGAGCTTGCCGCCGAATCCCTCACGCTGCGCGACGTAGTCGAGCGCGACGTCGTGGCAGCGGGTGGCCGCTCCGAGCCAGCGCATGACGTGGGTCATGCGCGCCGGCCCCAGCCGCACCTGCGCGTAGCGATAGCCTTCGTCGACCTCACCGAGGATGTCCTCGTCGGGCACAAAGACATCCACGAAGTCGACCTCGCAGTGCCCGCCGATCATCGACTTGTCGGTGGTGTGGATGTGGCGCTTGACCGTGATGCCCTCGGTGTTGCCGGGGGCCAAGAACATGGTGGCGCCGCCACGGTCGCCGGGTTCGCCTGCGGTGCGCGCCATGATGATGTAGAAGCCTGCGCCCTCGGCACCGGTGATGAATCGCTTCTCACCGTTGATCTTCCAACCACCGTCGACCTTGACTGCCTTGGTGCGCAACGCATTCGGGTCGGCACCGGCACCCGGCGACGGTTCGGTCATCGCGAAGGCCGACCGGACCTCGCCAGTGGCCAGCGGCCCCAGGTACTTCTGCCGCTGCTCCTCGCTGGCGATGTGCGCGAGCATGTGCACGTTGCCTTCGTCGGGTGCGCCGATGTGCAGCGCGACCGGACCGAAGGTCGAGTAGCCGGCCGCCTCGAAGACGGGCGCGCGGTCGCGCATGTCGAGGCCGAGGCCACCGAACTCGACCGGCGCGTGCGGCGCGAAGATGCCTTCCGCCTTGGCCTTGGCGTTCATCTCCCGACGGAGGTCGTCGCCGCCCGCTGCGGTGATGTCGCCGGCCGCCTCGTTCTCGATCGGCAGGACGTACTCACGGACAAAGCGTCGGGTCTTCTCGACGAGATCGTCGATCTCGGAATCGTGACGCAGGTCTATGGGCATCGTCTCTCCTCGCGCATTCAGTGACAGCATGCCGACCGAGCGATCGTTCGGCATGCCATACGATGCCAGCCCAGGCGGTCCGGGTCAAGTGCGGAGAAGCTTCAGGAATCGGCAGGCGCGTGATACCCGACCGTTTGGCGGGCGAGTTCCAGGTTGCGGGCGATCAGTTCGTCGGCGCCCAGATCGCCGTCGAGCTTGAACCATGTCGACACCCCGACACACATGGTGGTCACGGCACGACTGGCGTCTTTGGGGTACTTCGTCGCGAAATCGCCCGCGGCGACACCGGCGAAGACGATCTCGTCGACCATCCGCTGCTGCCGGTCCCGATGCCCGATGTAGGTGTCGCGATAGCTGTCGTCGAGGCTGCGGATCTCGGTCGACCCGACGAAGGCCTGCTCACGTCGGTACATGTGGAACCGCAAGAGCGATTCGACCACCGCGTCGAACTGCTTGACGGGCTCGGGTCCGGCCTCGGCGATGGCGAGTTCGGACCGCGCCAACAGATCGGTCATCGTCCGCTCGAGCAGGCCCTGCAGCAACGACTGCTTGGACGGGTAGTGGTGATAGAGGCCGGGCACCGACAGGTTGGCCCGCGCGGCGATCTCACGTACCGACGTCCCGTGATAGCCGTGCTCGGCGAATGCGGCCAGCGCCGCTGCCAACGGAACCGGTAGCTCGGCCTCGCCGTAGTCACGCCAGTGACCGGTCGCACCGGCTTCTCCCGGAGACACCGATGCGAGCGAAGACTCGGGCTCCGCTTGCTGCACGTCCGCCTCCCCGGCCCGGCCTGTCATGGCTACCAACATAGCCTCACGCGCTGTGCGTGGTGCCACCGCCATTCACCGGAGGATGGATCAGATCGCCCGCGCCGAACAGCTCGGCGGGTGAGAGCAGCAGTGCGACGCTCAACTTGACGATCTCGTCACGGGTCATGCCCACGTCACCCTCGACCCAGGCCGCGAGCAGTCGGCTCAGCCCGCCGACCTGGTAATGCGCCACCCCGAACGCGGCACCCGGACCGAGCACGCTGTCGAGGTCGATGACGCCTGACGCGCTCTGCAGCGTGAGACCGGCAAACAGCGCCGTCGATTCCATCCGCTTGGCGGCGATCACCGGACTCAGCAGTGATTGCGAGAACATCAGCCGGCCTTTACGACGATCGGCGTCGATGATGTCGACCATCGCAGCAACGCCACCGCGCACCTTGGACACCACGTCGGCGCCATCCTCGAACGCCCGCAAACCCGCGTCGGCGATGTCGGCGATGACCTCGTCGTAGAGCACGGCGACCAACTCGTCGACCGATTCGAAGCTCTCGTAGAAATAGCGAGCGGTGAGGCCCGCACGCCGACAGACGCCACGCACGGTGACCGGCGAAGGTTCGTCGTCGCCGAGCAGGTCGAGGCATGCGTCGACCAATGCGGAACGACGCCGAGCGACCCGGGTGTCACCGCCTTCGCCGCCATACGCACGAAGAGTGCCGCCCTGCTCCGCGCCACTGGCCGCCCGGCTCGACGATGCAGAGGATTTATAGGCCATAAGTCCATATTGACACGCCAGTAACTTAGGCGTTGTAATAAACAGGAAACAGACGTTTTCAGAATTTCGTCTCAAGGGGGTACCTCATGACAACGCAGCCCATCAGCAGCGGAAACGCCGCACTGTCGCTGGACGACACGAGTGTGCCGATGACCATCCTGCCCACCAGTGCAGACGCGATTCCCGATGCTTTCGCCGCCGAGAAGCCCGACACCGAGTACATTCCGCCGGCCGCGCGGATGAGCCGCGCCGAGCTCGATGCACTCCCCACCGAACTCGACATGATCGGTGCGGGCGTCCTGGCCGGCCCGGCCAACGTCATCATGCAGCTCGCCGTGCCGGCGGTCGGGTACGGCGTCGCCGAGTCCAAGGTCGACAGCGGCAACCTGTTCAAGCACCCCGTCAAGCGCACCCGCACCACCCTCAGCTACCTCGCGGTGGCGGCCATGGGCAGCCCGGAGGACCGCAAGGCCTACCGCAAGGCCGTCGGCAAGGCGCACGCGAAGGTGCGCTCCACCCCCGACAGCCCGGTGAAGTACAACGCCTTCGACCCGAAGCTGCAGCTCTGGGTCGCCGCCTGCCTGTACAAGGGCACCGAGGACGTCCTGCGCATCTACGGCGGCCGCACCGAGGTCACCGACGCCGAGTATCAGGCCGGCGCCGTCATGGGCACGACGCTGCAGGTGCCCCGCGAGATGTGGCCGGCCACCCGTGCCGACTTCGAGGAGTACTGGCAGACCACGGTCGCCGAACTGGAGATCGACGAGACGATCCGCGACCTTCTGCTCTCGATCGCGCGCGCCGAGTTCGCCGGCCCGGTGGTCTCCGGCCTGTTCGGCTGGTGGACCGAGATCATGACCCTCGGCTTCCTGCCCGTCGAGTTCCGCGACAAGATGGGTGTGCGGATGGCGCCGTGGCAGAAGCTGATCTTCAACGCCCACAACGCGGTGGTCCGCGCGATCATCACCCGCGCACCGCGCCGCCTGCGCGCATTCCCCTACAACATCCTGCTCGCCGACGTCCGCTGGCGAATCCGCACGGGTCGTCCGCTGGTCTGATTCGCGGGTAGCTACAACCGACGCAACGCGTCCCGATCAAGGTCGGCGACGCTCGTGTGGCCGGAAAGTCCGAGCGTGAGATCGAGTTCGGCGATGATGTCGGCGACCACGTCGCGAGCCCCGTCGGCTCCGGCGATCGCCAGCCCGTACATGTGCGGACGACCGATGCACGCGGCATCGGCACCCAACGCGAGTGCTTTGAATACGTCTGCGCCCGTATAGATTCCCGAGTCGATCAGCACCTTGATCCGACCGTCGACCACCGGGGCGATCGCGTCGAGCGCATCGATGGAGCTGATCGCACCGTCGACCTGCCGCCCACCATGGTTCGACACGACGATCCCGTCGACCCCGACGTCGACGGCGCGTCGGGCGTCGTCGGGATGCAGAACACCCTTCAGCAGGATCGGCAGCGACGTGCGGTCGCGCAGTCCCTCGACGTCGGCCCAGTTCAGCGACGGCCGTGAATAGATGTCGAGGAAGGTCTGCACCCCGACCCTCGGCTCCGGAGCGCGAAGATTTGCCAGCAGCTTTCCTGGAGTGTTGCGGGCGATGGAGAACAACGTCGCGATGGCTCCCAGGCTCACCTCGGGGCGTTCGGCATCATCGGTGGACGCGACCCGTTCGGCGACGATCTCGGCGAACCGGGGATCGGACGTGTATTGCGCGATGCCCTCACCGCGCGCGAAGGGCAGCGAACCCAGATTGAGGTCCTGTGGCCGCCAGCCGAGCATCGTGGTGTCCAGTGTTACGACGACGGCTGCCGCGCCCATCGCCTCGGCCCTCGACAGCAGACTGTCGACGAGGTCGTCGTCGGTGGACCAGTAGAGCTGGAACCACCGCGGGGCGCCTGGCGCGACGGCCTCCATCTGGCGCGCCACCCGCTCCATCGACGCACTGCCCTGGTTCGAAAAGATATAGGGCACACCGATTTCCGCGGCTGCGTGACCGATGTGCACATCCGCGTCGGGCGCGGCCAGTGACCCGGCACCCACCGGCGCGAAGAGGACGGGCGCGGGCAGCTTCTGCCCGAACAACTCGATCTCCAACGTTCGTTCGGAGACGTCGCGCAGGACGCGCGGCACGATCGCCCACTTCTCGAGTGCCGCCCGGTTGGCGTCCATCGTGCGTCCTTCACCGGCGCCGCCGGCGATGTAGGCCCACGCCCGGTCGGACATGGCCCGACGGGCACGACGCTCGAGTTCGGCGAAGTCGGTGGGTACGCGCGGCTTTCGGCGGTGGATTCCGGCGGTGTAGATCTCGTTCTGTCGCACACGTCCCAGACCGGCCATGGCGTCACCCTACCGATCCGATGGTGTTCCGCGGATATCGATAGGCTGGCTTACAACGAACCTCGGGAGGGAACGTGGCACTCGCGCTCTATCGACTCGGTCGATTCGCATTCCGCAAGAAGTGGTGGTTCATCGCCGCCTGGCTGGTGGCGTTGTTCTCGGTCGGTGCGATCACCGCCGCCGCGGCACCCAAGTTCGCCACCGACTTCGAACTCCCCAACACCGACTCCGACCGTGCGATGTCGGTGATGAAGACCGACTTCCCGGCCTTCAACGATCAGCTGCTCAAGTCCCCGACGACGGTGGTGATCGCGGCCGACGACGGTCTCGCGAACCACGAAGCCCAGATCTACGCGCTGGTCGGCAAGCTGCGAGCGCTCCCGCACGTCGTCATGCCCGAGCAGACCGTCAATCCGGTCGCCGCGGCGGCCGCGAATCCGAAGCTGGCGTCGCTCTTCATCGGCGACAACGGCAAGGTCGGCCTCATCAAGATCCAGCAGGACATCCCGCGTGAGGATCTCACCGTCGACGACATGGAGCAGTTCAAGGACATCCTCGCCGAATCCAGCGGCAACGGACTCCAGGTCGAGGGCACCGGCGCGCTCATGCAGGTGCAGGAACAAGGCGGTGCTGCCGAGCTGCTCGGTTTCGCCATCGCCTTCGTCGTGATGATCGTCGCGTTCGGAGCACTCGTGGCGGCGTTCATCCCGATCATCACCGGCATCGTCGGGGTCGGCCTGACGATGCTGCTGGTCACCCTGAGCGCAAAGTTCATGGACGTGCAGCAAAGCGCCACCGCCATCATCACGATGCTCGGCATCGCCGTATCGATCGACTACGCGCTGTTCATCGTGTCCCGCTACCGGTCGGAGTTGAACCTCGGTGGCACCCGTGAGGCAGCTGCGGGACGCGCCGTGGGCACGGCCGGGTCGGCCGTGGTCTTCGCCGGTCTCACCGTCATGGTCGCGGTCGCCGCACTGAGCGTCGTGGGTATCCCGTTCATCACCCAGATGGGTATCGCCGCGTCGTTCGCGGTGCTCATCGCAGTCCTGGGCGCCATCACCCTGATCCCGGCGCTGCTCGGCGCGTTCGGGCGGTTCGCCTTCAAGCCGCGCATCCCGGGTATCCGGCACGGCGACGAGCCCGACGACCAGCCGTCGAACGGCCTGCGCGTCGGCCGGTTCATCACGCGCTACCCGCTGCCCGTCGCGATCATCGGCCTCGTGTTGCTCGCGGTCGCGGCCGGTCCGATGACCCGTCTCGAGCTCGGCATGGACACCACGTCCGACGCCGAATACTCGGCCACCGCACTGCTGCAACGCGGCTTCGGTGAGGGCGTGAACGGCGAACTGTTCGTCGTCGTCACCGACGCCGACGGCGGCAATGTCGCACCGGCCGCCGATGCCGTTGTCGCCCATGCCAAGACGCTCGACAACGTAGCCAACCCGAGCCAGATCACCTGGGTGGGCAACGGGCCCAATCCCGCCAATTCGCAGGAGGGCGCAACCGCTGCGCTCATCACGGTGACACCCGAGAAGTCACCGTCGGGACCCGAGACGCACACGCTGATGGACCAGCTGCGCGACTACGCCGAGGACGCCCCGAACGGCGCCACGGTGAATGTCGGCGGACAGACCGCGATTCTGTCCGACATCTCCGACAAGCTCAGTTCGGCGTTGATCCCGTTCCTGCTTCTCGTCGTCGGACTCGCGTTCATCATCCTGATGGTGGTGTTCCGTTCGATCCTGGTGCCGCTCACCGCGACCATCGGCTTCCTGTTCTCCGTCTGCGCGACGTTCGGGGCAACGGTACTGATCTTCCAGGAGGGCTACTTCGGCCTGATCGATCACACCAAACCGGTGATCTCGTTCCTGCCGATCTTCCTCATCGGTGTTGTCTTCGGCCTCGCAATGGATTACCAGGTCTTCTTGGTGACCCGAATGCGCGAGGAGTACGTCCACGGGGTGTCGGCCAAGGACTCGGTCATCATCGGCTACCAGCACGGTGCGCGTGTGGTCACCTCCGCCGCACTGATCATGATCTCCGTGTTCGCCGCGTTCATGCTCGCCCCGGACACCATCGCCAAGATGATGGGATTCGCGCTTGCGGCCGCGGTCTTCTTCGACGCCTTCGTGATTCGGATGATGGTGGTCCCGGCGGTGACCGCCCTGATGGGCGACGCCGCCTGGAAGCTGCCACGATGGCTGGACAAGATCCTGCCCAACGTGGACGTGGAGGGCACCGCCATCCGCGAGATCCCGATCGAGGACTCCACCGACCCCACGGACGAACGCAAGCCGGCACCCACTCCGGCGTGATCGACTGTGCGCCACGGCATCTGCATTCTCCCCGACCAACCGTGGGCCCGGTCGCGGTCGCTCTGGTCGGCGGCCGAGGAGATGGGCTTCGACCACGCCTGGACCTACGACCACCTGGTGTGGGGCGGACTCCCTGAGGCACAGTGGTTCTCGTGCATGCCGACGCTTGCCGCGGCGGCCTCCGTGACCACGTCCATCAAGCTCGGTACCTTCGTCACCTCGCCGAATTTCCGTCACCCGGCAGCGTTTTCGCGTGAGGTGCAAACCCTGCGCGACATCTCCGACGACCGACTCCTCGTCGGACTCGGGGTCGGCGGAACTCCCGACGATCACATCCTCGGTCAGCCGGAGTTGTCGATCGGCCGGCGAGTGGACAGGTTTCAGGAGTTTGTCGGCGTGCTCGACGCGACGCTGCGCGACGACCACGTGACGGTCGACGGCGAATACTACCGCACCGTGGACATGCGACTGGTCGGCGGGTCCGTCCGCGACCGGGTACCGCTACTCATCGCCGGCAACGGTCCTCGCTCAATCCGTTTCGCCGCCCGGCACGGCGACGGCTGGGTGACCACCGGCCGTGGCGCGGACACCCTCGACGAGTGGTTCGAGGACATCGCACGCGGTTGCGACGTCCTACAGGAAGCCCGTGCGGACATCGGCGACGCAGGAGACTTCGACGCCTACCTGAGCCTGGACTCCTCCCCGCGGAATTCGCTGGAAAGCATCGGCCTGTTCGACGAGATGGTCGGCCGCGCAGATGAACTCGGCTTCACCGACGTCGTGGTGCACTGGCCGCGGGACGAGGAGCCCTATCGCGCGTCGGTTGATGTTCTCGAGGCAGTCGCCGCCCGCTTCACACCGACGCGATCAACAACCCGCCCATGATCAGCATGACCACCGCGACCACGCCGTCGAGGATCTTCCACGAGCGTGACTTGGAGAACACCCGCGACAACCGGCCCGCGCCGTGCCCGAGCGCGGTGAACCACAGGAAGCTTGCCGCGCAGGCACCGATTGCGAACGCCCACTTGCCATTTCCGTGACTCGACGCGATGGCTCCCATGGTGAGCACGGTGTCGAGATAGACGTGTGGGTTCAGCCAGGTGAGCGCCAACGCGGTGGCAATCGCGGCCCAACGGCTCGTCGTCCCCGCTTCTCCGTCGTTGATGGCGATTGCCTCGTCGCTACGTAGGCATCGCTTCGCTGCAAGCAGTCCGAGCACGACGATGTATGCGCCGCCGGCGAGCTTGGCGAAGGTAACCACCCCGGGATGCGCCGCCACGAGCGCACCCAATCCCGCGACACCGGCCACGATCAGAATCACGTCGGAGAGTGCGCACACCGCCACGACGGCGGCGGTATGCGAACGTCGTACCCCCTGCTGGAGCAAGAAGATGTTCTGCGGTCCGATCGCGATGATCAGACCGGCGCCGGTCAGCAGGCCGGCAAGCGCCGGAGTCAGGAAGGTGGTCACGACTCTCCACGCTAAGAGCAGCGCGATATACAGTCCAACGAATCTTTCTCACGAATCATTAGTTGAACTGAAGAGCCCTAGTGGCCGCTCGACGAACGGCGGCACAGGATCCGCGGCAACGGTCACCACGTCGGTGATCGGATGCGCCACCTCGTCCCGCCAGAGTCGGGCCGCCAGATAGAAGGCGAGAGCCACGGGCACCGGCAGCAGGCCGGCGAGGATGAACGTCGTCGTCAGTCCGAGGTAATGGCTGAGCGGCGCGGCGATCGCCATCGAGACCGGCATCAGCGCAATCGAGACGAAGAAGTCCAGGCTCGCCACGCGGCCGAGAAGCGCGGGCGGCACGCGACGCTGGAGCAGAGTGCCCCACAGCACCATCGGGCCGTCGAACAGAACGCCCATCGCGAAGCCGGCGAGGACGAACATCCACGTCGCATCCGCGAGACCCATCAGCACCAACGGCACGCTGGAGAATCCCCAGATCGAGAACATGACCGTCAGATATCGCCGGGGCATGCGGATCGAGGCAAAGACGAGCGATGCAGAGGCAGCACCCGCGCCGAAGCCGGCCAGCACCAGCGCGTGATCCGACGCCCCGCCGTGCACGCGCTCCTGCAGAGCGAACGGAACGAGCACCTCGATCGGCCCCATCGTCGCCAAGACCAGCACGCACGCGAAGAACAGCGTCGCCCACAACCACGGCGTGCGCCAGAGGTAAGCGAACCCCTCCGCGACATCGGTCACCGCGGTGCGAATCGGATTCCCGCGAAGCGGCTCACCCCCATCGGAATCCGACCGGCGCAGCGCCACCGGATCCATGCGGACGTAGAAGAGCGCCGACACGATGGAACCGGCAGCGGCCAGTACCACCGCCGGACCGGGCGCCGCGGCGGCGATGACCGCACCGGCGATCATCGGCCCGACCGCCTGGAACACCACCGGACGCAGAAACCCTTCAATTCCATTGGCAGCCTGCAACTCCGACGGCTCTACGATGCTGGGAAGCAACGCCGAGTACGCCGGGTAGTACATGCCGATCGTGACGCCACCGAGGATCGCGGCCGCCACCACATGCCACAGCGACAGCACACCCAGAATCGACGCCAACCCGATCAGGCCGAAGACGATCATCTTGACCGTCTCGAGACCGATCATGATGACTCGCTGCGAAACCCGATCGGCGAGAACGCCTCCGGCCAATGTGGACACGAGCATCCCGACCGCCGATGCGCCGGTGGCCAGCGACACCTGAGCGGGTCCGCCGCCCAACTCGATGACCTGCCACACCACCGCGATCGTCCACACACCGTCGGCGAACATCGCGAGCACCAGACCGCTCAAGAGCAGCCGGTACTGACGCCGTGCAAACGGCATCAGTGCACGCGGCAATCGGCGCTCGGCGGTGGTCATCCTTCGAGGATGCCCGATCGCAGCCCGCCGCTGCCAGCGGTTTTACTCAGCTCGCCTTGCGCGGAGCCTTCTTCGCCGCGGCCTTCTTGGCGGGCGCCTTCTTGGCAGCGGCCTTCTTGGCAGGCGCCTTCTTCGCGGCCGCCTTCTTGGCCGGAGCCTTCTTTGCCGGGGCCTTGTCGTCCGCCGAGTCCTCGGGCCCGCGGTCCTTCACCGACGCGCGCAGCGCCGCCAGCAGATCGGCCACCTCGGAGTCCTCGTCGACGGTGTCCTCTGCTTCGGTCTCGGGGAATGCCTCGGATCCGTCGGCCTTGGCCTCGATGAGTTTGGACAGTTCCACCTGGTAGGTGTCCTCGAATTCACCCGGATTGTAATCCTTGGCCATCGTCTCGATCAGCGACGACGCCATCTTCAGCTCTTGGTCGTGGATCGTGATGTCGTCGTCGAGGAAGCCGAAATCGGGCTTGCGAACCTCGTCGGGCCACAGCAGGGTCTGCAGTGTCATCACGCCGTCGACGACGCGCAGCGCTGCCATCCGGGTGCGGTTGCGCAAGGTGAACGTCGTGATCGCGAGTCGCTCGGTTTCCTCGAGCGCCTTGGCCAGCAACGCGTAGGCCTTCGGTGATTTCGACGACGGCTCCAGGTAGTAGGGCTTGTCGAAATAGATGGGATCGACCTGGTCAACCGGCACGAATTCGAGAATCGAGATCTCCGGGCTCTTCTGTACCGGCAGCGTCGCGAGGTCGTCTTTGGTGAGGATCACGGTCTCGCCGGAGTCGGTCTCGTAGGCGTTGGCGATGTCGCCGTAGTCGACCTCGGTGTCGGTGCCCTCCCGCACGCGCCGATAGCGGATTCGGGTTCCGTCCTTCGAATCCACCTGGAACGACTTGCGGTCGTGGCTTTCCGTCGCCGAGTACACCTTGACCGGAACGTTCACCAGGCCAAAGCTCAGATCGCCCTTCCAGATCGAGCGCATGGGGCCATTGTGCCACCTGAGACGCCATCGCGGCAGCGATGACCCTGGAGATGACGTCACCGGCCGCGCCGCAGTGGACAATGGATGCATGGCGACCGGCGGAACCCATCTCGACGTCGACGGCCACCGGATTTCCATCACCAACCTCACCAAGGTGCTGTATCCGGCTACGGGCACGCGGAAGTTCGAGGTCATCGACTACTACTCGCGGATCGCCGACGTCATGCTGCCCCACCTCGCCGGGCGGCTGATCACCCGCAAGCGGTGGCCGGGCGGCGTGGAGTCGACGCCCTTCTTCGAAAAGGACCTGCCAGAGAGCGCACCCGACTGGATCACCCGGTACGGCATCGAGCACAGCGAACGGGTGATCACCTACGCGGTCGCCGACTCGCGCGCAACGCTCGTATGGCTGGCGCAGATGGCGGCGCTGGAACTGCACGCTCATCAGTGGCGTCTTCCGATCGGGCCCGACGGCCCCAAGGCCAACCGCATGGTCCTCGACCTCGACCCCGGGCCCGACGTTGCGCTGAGCGACTGCGCCCAGGTCGCCCGCGAGATCCGCGACCTCCTCGCCGACGCAGGCATGTCTACCTACCCGGTCACCAGCGGCGGCAAGGGCATTCACGTCTACGCACGGCTCCCGCGGCCGGTGTCGCCGGACGCGGCGCGCACGCTGGCCAAGGAGATCGCCACCCGACTGGCCCGCGAGCACCCCGAGCGCGTCACCGCGACGATGGCGAAAACCCAACGCGAACAACGCATATTCATCGACTGGAGTCAGAACAGCGGCTCCAAGACCACGCTGTCGCCGTACTCGCTGCGCGGGCGCGCACAACCCTGGGTCGCCGCCCCGCGGACGTGGGACGAACTCGAGGATCCCGACCTCGCGCAACTGCTCTATACCGACGTCCTCGACCGCATCGAATCCGACGGCGACCTGCTCGGCGATCTCGACGACGACTATGCGGAGCCACGTCCCGCTGATCGATCTCGACACGACGCCTCGCTCCGCTCGGGGTCGGCTCGATCCGGCGGAGCCGACACCGAGCCCCCACCCGCTGATCGAGCCGACACCGAGCCCCCTGGGGCGAGGCGTCGTGTCGAGATCACTCCACCGGCTACCGACACACAGGTCGTCAACCTCCGCGAGTACAAGCGAAAGCGCAACGCGGCCAAGACTCCCGAGCCGTTCGGCGACGAGAACCACCGCAGCCGTGCGGAAGACACCGTCGACGAGTCCCGACCACCCGGTCCGATCTTCGTCATCCAGGAACACCACGCACGCCGTCTGCACTACGACTTCCGCCTCGAACACGACGGCGTGCTGGTGTCGTGGGCGGTGCCGAAGAATCTGCCGACCGATCCCGACCAGAACCGGCTGGCCGTGCAGACCGAGGACCACCCGATGGACTACGCCGACTTCGAGGGCGACATCCCTTCGGGTGAATATGGTGGCGGCCACGTATCCATCTGGGACAAAGGAACATTCACCACCGAGAAGTGGCGCGACAAGGAGATCATCGTCTGCCTCGACGGCGAGCGGGTGCAGGGCCGCTACGCGCTGATCAAGACCGGCGACAAGAACTGGCTCGCCCATCTGATGAGCGACGAACCCCGCCCGATCGTGCCGGACAGCCTCACCGATCCACGTCCGATGCTGGCCACCGACGAGTCGATCGACGGCCTGTCCGGCGCAGACTGGGCGTTCGAGGGGAAATGGGACGGATATCGAATCCTGTTGCGCTACATCAATGGTGAGCTGAAACTGACGTCGCGCTCAGGCATCGACATGACCCGCGACTTCCCCGAACTCGCATCCGTCACCGACGATCTCGGCCTACTCGACGTGGTCCTCGACGGCGAGGTGGTGGCCCTCGACTCGACCGGCCGCACCAACTTCACGCTGCTCACCTCTCGCAACAACACAGACGAACCCCTGACACTCAAGCTGTACCTGTTCGACATCCTCTACCTCAACGGTTCGTCGCTCCTGCGTCGCACGTGGGAGCAACGCCGCGAACTGCTCGACGAACTGGCGCCCGCCTTCCGCCGTTCGACCCACGTCGAGATTCCCGCCCTGTTGCCGGGCCCGGGCCGGGCGGCGGCCGAGTACAGCCGCGAACACAACATGGAAGGCGTTGTCGCCAAACGTCGATCGTCGATCTACCAACAGGGACGACGATCCACGTCGTGGCTCAAACACAAGAACTGGAGCGACATCGAGGTCGTCGTCGGCGGCTGGCGACCGGGACGCGGTTCGCGCGCGAACACCATCGGATCGCTCCTCCTGGGACTGCCCGAGGAGACCGGACTTCGGTACGTCGGGCGGGTGGGTACCGGTTTCACCGACGCCGCGTTGAGTTCACTCGCGGCCGAACTCGAGCCGCTGCAGATCTCCCGTTCGCCGTTCCTGGACAAGCTCGACCGTCCCGTCGCGTCGACCGCAATCTGGGTGCTGCCCAAGATCGTCGGCGAGGTTCGGTTCATGGACTGGACCAGCACGGGGCACCTCCGACATCCGAGTTGGCGCGGAATCCGCCACGACAAGCTGCCCGGAGATCTGTGAACCACGCACGACACCACCGCCCGAGATCGACGAGAGGACCACGCAATGCCCGGTGAGAACATCGTGATCGCCGCCGCCGACGGGGATGCCGAGGCCTACGTCGCCCGCCCGGACGACGACGGCCCACACCCCGGGGTGTTGTTCCTGACCGACGCGATCGGGTTACGTCCGCACACCCGGGCCATGGCCGACCGAATAGCGTCCTGGGGGTACGTCGTGCTGGCGCCCAACGTGTTCTACCGCAACGGCACCGCCGAGGAAGTGGCCCCCGCCTACGACCTTCTCCTCCCCGAGGACCGGGCCGCCTTCATGAAGGTGGCGATGGGGCGGGTGCGGACGCTGACCGATGACGTCGTGATACCGGACCTCACCCGCTACCTCGACGCGCTCGCCGCGCTGCCGGACGTGTCGGGTTCACACATCGGCGTCACGGGCTACTGCATGGGCGGCAGGCTGGCCCTGCTCGCCGCGCGTACCCGGCCGGAGCAGGTCGCGGCCGTCGGCATGTTCCACACCGGTCGGCTGGTGACCGAAGACTCATCGAGCCCACACCTGCACATGGCCGGCATCGACGCTTTTGTGCTCGCGATCCACGCCGACAACGACCGGTCGCTGCCCGCGACCGCCGTCGCGCAGTTCGAACATGCGCTGATCTCCAGCGGTGTCACACATCACGCGACCGTCTATCCCGGCGCAGCACACGGATACACCATGGCCGACACCGCGGACTATCACCACGCAGCGGCCGAGCACCACTACGACGAACTCGAAGCTCTGTTCGCGCGGACTTTGACACCGCACCACTGAACCGCGACTCACGCCCACCCTCGCCTCACCTCCACCGTCCGACGCGGCTAGCCTTCATGGGAGTCAGTGACGTACAGGAGTACCCGTGTTCGTTGTCGCCCACATCAGCGACCTTCATTTCAATGGCACGCGGTTCAACCGCAGCCGCATCGAGTCGACGCTGAGTTATCTCAACGCGCGCGCCGACGGCATCGATGTGCTGCTCGTCACCGGAGACATCGCCGACGAGGGCAGCCCCAGTGAGTACCGCGAGGCCTTCCTCGTCCTCGACAGCCCGCTGCCCATGCTCATCACCGCGGGCAACCACGACATCCGCGAGAACTTCAGCGCCGCGCTCCTGAAGGAGGAGACGTCGTCGCCGATCAACTGGTCGGAGACCATCGACGACGTCCTCTTCATCATCGCCGACAGTTCCATCCCTGGACGCAACGACGGCTACCTGTCCGACGACACCCTCGCCTGGATGTCCGAGGAGATCACTCGCCACGGTGCCGACAATCCCGTGTTCATCGCGTTTCATCACCCACCGGCCAAGCTCTCGATGCCGTTCATGGACTCGATCCGTCAGACCGGCGAGGATCGGCTCGCGGCCATGGTGGAGCGCCATCCCAACGTCGTTGCTTTCCTGTGCGGACACGCGCACACACCGGCCGTCACGCACTTCGCGGGGCGTCCGCTGTGTATCGCGCCGGGTGTCGCGTCGACCCTGAATCTCCCGTTCGAGGGCACCGAGATCGTCAACCGCGGTCAGCCGCCGGGAATCGCCTTCCACATCCTCGACGACGACGGGCGACTCGTCACCCACTTCCGTTCGGTCATGTTCTGAAGATCCTCACGAAGTGACCAGAGCGTCCGCGTTGCGTCCCACCGGACGGATCGTCGTGGTGGTCACCTCGTAGACCCGTGCGGTCTCGATGTCGAAGAACATGCCGACGATCCGCAACGTCGACTCGGCCGCAGCGCGACCCACCATCGGATGCCTGCTCAGCGTCTCGACCTGCTTGGCCACGTTCACCACTGACAGCTGATCCACTTCGCCGAAGCCCAGATCGGCAGCCGCGCGGCCGGCCGGATGCCCCAACTGGTACGCCATCACACTCGGCCTCCCGTGCCGCAACCACCGGCGCACCGGACCGACATCGTTGTCCGAGTCGTCGTCGGTGATGAGCGCGTGCATCGCTCCGCAGGACGAATGTCCGCACACCACAACCGAAGTCACACCCAATTCGCCGACCGCGAACTCCAGCGCGGCCTGGACGGAATCGTCCGACGAGTCGATCGGCGGAACGAGATTGCCGACGTTGCGAACGGTGAACAGGTCACCCGGACCGCTGGCGGTGATCACATTCGGCAACAGCCGGGAGTCGGCACAGGTCAGGAAGAGTGCATCCGGATCCTGACTGCTGACGACGTCGGACATGTTGGCGCGCAGCGCTTCTGCATGATTCTGGTGGTACTCGTCGACGCCGCCGATGATCGAGCGCAACGACGGCGGCCGGGTGTCGGCTTCCGCGTCGATGTTGGCGGGACGCTTGCGCCACGGGGTGAGGCCGGCGAATCCCGTCGTGTGCCGACGCGGAGGACGCCGCGGCGCATCGGCCAACCGCGCCTTGCCCTTCTCCACGACATGCACGCTTCCGCCACCCGCCTCGTGCGCCCACCGGAAGTCCTCGAGCATCTCCGACGCCGCGTGGTCGAGGAAGTCGGTGTCGAGTTCCAGGGTGACGTGGGCTTCGTCGGGAACAGTGTTCAGGGCCTTGTTGAGTTTCGGGAGGGCCAGGAAGCTCAGCGAGCCGTGCACGCGCACCAGCCATTGTCGAGACCGATTGGTACCCAGCGGCTCCGAGGTGATCTCGGCGCGTACCACCCGCCACACCACCATTGCGACGGCGAGCGCCAGACCGATCGCGACACCTTCGAGCAGGTTGAGGAACACGACGCCGAGCACGGTCACCGCGTAGACCCACAGGTCACCGGTTCGCAGTGCGGTCTTCATGTGCGCGAGCTTCACCAACTGGAGTCCGATGACCACCAGCAGGCCCGCCAGCGCGGCGGTGGGGATCTGCTCCACGAGGCCGGTCAGGAACACCGCGAAGACCAGCACCCAGACGCCGTGCATGATGGCCGACCAGCGCGTCCTGGCCCCGGTCGCGACATTGGTTGAGCTACGGACGATCACGCCGGTCACGGGCAGACCGCCGAGCATTCCCGAGGCAATGTTGGCGCTGCCCTGGCCGAGCAGTTCACGGTTGAGATCGCTGCGGGCGCCGGTGTGCATCTTGTCCACCGCGACCGCAGACAGCAGCGACTCCACACTCGCGATCAACGCGACGGTCAGGACGCCCATGACCACGGCTCCCCAATTCCCGCTGGGCAATTCGGGAAGGGCGATCGCCTCGAAGAAGTTGCCGTCGATGGCGATCTTCTCCACGTCGAGTGAGAAGAACAGCGCCACCAGGGTCGCACCGACCACAGCCACCAACGGACCCGGCACCTTGCGCACCTTGGGCGGCATCAACGGCCAACTCAGCATCACCGCGATCACGATCACGCCGACGAGAGCGTCCGCCCAGGCCACGTGGGCGACCTGACCGGGCAGTTCGCTGAGGTTCTCCCACGCACTGCTCGCCGAACTGCCGCCGAGCAGCACGTGAATCTGCTGCAGTGCGATGGTGATGCCGATTCCGGCGAGCATCGCATGCACGACGACCGGTGCGATCGCGAGCGCCGCACCGGCAATTCGGCTGAGCCCGAACACAATTTGCAGACACCCGGCGCAGACGGTGATGAAGCAGGTCACCTTCCACCCGAAGTTGGCGACCATCTCGGCAACCACCACGGTGAGGCCGGCCGCCGGGCCGGACACCTGCAGTTTGCTACCCCCGATGGCGCCGGCGACGATACCCCCGATCACCGCCGCGATGAGACCGGCAAGCACCGGAGCGTCGGATGCGATGGCAATCCCCAATGACAGGGGGAGCGCGACCAGAAAGACCACGAGCGACGCCGGCAGGTCATACCGGACGTTCTCACGGAATTCCGAAAGGGCTCCCCCGAACCCCTTATTCGACATGACAACGACCGTACGGATGTTTTGTTAACACGGAAAGAACTGGCGAAACGGACATGGTGTGAGATCCGCTCCACATCGCGCGTCGATGTGTCGGCGCTCACTTCCTCGTCGAATGAGATTGAAAGACACTGCACGACACATCAATTCATGCGCATGAGTTCATTCGGGCGCCCACCAGCCGACGGCGTCGGCGATCGTGGAGGCGGGAAGGGGTGGAAGTCGGGGCCGCCAGGAACACGCGCCCACAAAAGTAGGGGAAGAAACTTCTTCCCCTACCCTTGGAGTCCTCCCCCAGAAGTTTCCCGCGGACGACTACGAAACCCGGGGAAGAAGTTCTTCCCCTAGATTTTTCGAGTCAGGCAACCGGCTACTTCGACGACCCGGTACCCAGCAGCTCGAGGAGTTTGCCACCGATCTCCGGGATCAGTCCCGGCCCGGCGTCGGGGAGGTTTTGTGGGAGCGCCCCGGGCTGACGCGACACCGGGATCTTTGCGGTCCGGGTGGCCTCGACGCGAATCCCGGTCTGCCGCTCCTTGGGTAGCGTTGCGGCGTAACGGGAAAGCTCGGTCGAGGTGGTCAGGGTGCCCACGATGCGCAGCCCGGTCGCCGCGAAATCGGCTGCTGCCCTGCGAATGTGATTGGGCGAGGTGATCAGGATGATGTCCCGGACACCGGTGCGCTGGAGAATGGCCGCGGTGTTCTGGGCGTTGGCGACAGTCGATCCGGACTTGTCCTCGGTGGTGATGCGGCTCGCGTCGACTCCGTTGTCCACCAACCACTTCTGCATGGCGGAAGCCTCGGTGACACCGCTTTTCGGCGCTCCGCCGGTGACCACGATGGGCGCCGTCGTGCTGACCTCGGCCTGAGCCTTGCCCGCTCGCACACGATTCACGAGTTCGGGAGCCATCTTCCCGTTGCCGTTGAGGCCGTATCCGAGGATGACGATCGTCGGCCGGCCCGCGACGGTCTTCGGCGTGGTGTCCGGCACGATCTTGGCGGCCGCCTCCACACCGCTGATGATGTTGCGTGCGATCGTGGCCAGCTGCGGGTTCATCATCGACAGCTTGCTCAGTGCACCTTGCACACCGCTGCTGTCGCCCAGTTGGTCCGACCAGATCGCCTGCAGCGCAATCGCCTCGGCGTCAGCGGGCGCCATACTCACGACTTGCTTCAACGCGGCGAGCCCGCCCGCCACGTCGCCTGCGGCGAATTTCTTCTGCGCGTCGTTGTACATCGACGACGCGTCGAGCGTGGTCGCGACCGGCACCACGTCGTGGTTGCCGAGCACCGGCATCGTGCCGATCACACCGCCACCGATCGCCGCAACAGCAACGGTCGCCGCAGCGGCGAGCTTGAAACGTCGAGTCACCCTGGTCACAGAAGTCACTGGCGTAACAGTAGAGAAGGCGCGCAACGCCACGACACCCGTCCGATCCCAAGTCGATAACGACCCAGTGCAGACAGCAAAGGGCAGGCGACGTTGTGTCGCCTGCCCTTCGAGGCAGCGAAGATCAGGGAGCGCTGGAGCGGATACCCGCAACCCTCAGCAACTCCGGGCGGCGCAAGACCAGGCCGATCCACATGAACACTCCGAGGTAGACGGCGAACAGAGTGGTGGATACCAGGGGCGACTCGATCCGCATGTTCGCGGTGACCGCACCACCGAGGTAAGCCGTGATGCCGAGCGCCCCCAGCACCGCTGTACGCGGAATCGCGTACACCGCAAGGCAAACCAGGAGGACCGTACCCATCACGTAGCTCTGGTCGACGGGAAAGCCGAGGTCGGCCATGCCCTCGACCACCGCGTCGGGCTGGGTCAGCTTGCCCACGATGTCGAAGATGAGGAAGGCGCCGACCAGGACGCTGATGACCACGCCCGTGGTGTGCCGCCAATTGCGTGACTTCGCGGGAGCGTCGTCGTTGATGTTCTGCAGGGTTCCGATGATCGCGTTCATGATGTCCTCCGAGTGAAAGTGGGTGATGCCCATACAGACATCACCCACTCGGAAAACTCATCGGAGCGTCTACAGCGCTTTGAGTTCCTCCACCACGGAGTCGACGGACTTCTTGGCGTCGCCGAACAGCATCGAGGTCTGGTCGGCGAAGAACAGCGGGTTCTCGATACCTGCGTAGCCCGACGACATCGACCGCTTCAGCACGATCACCGACCGCGCCTCGTCGACGTTGAGGATCGGCATGCCGTGGATCGGTGAGCCCGGGTCGTTGCGCGCGGCCGGGTTGGTCACGTCGTTGGCGCCGATCACGATGGCGACGTCGGTGCGGTTGAACTCACCGTTGATGTCGTCCATCTCCTTCATCGCGTCATACGGCACATCCGCTTCTGCCAGAAGCACATTCATGTGTCCGGGCATACGACCGGCGACCGGGTGGATCGCGTACTTGACCTCGACACCCTTGGATTCGAGGATCGACGCCATCTCCTTGACCGCGTGCTGCGCCTGCGCGACCGCAAGACCGTAACCGGGCACGACGATGACCTGGTTGGCGTAGGCCATCTGGATCGCCGCGTCGGCCGACGAGGTGGCCTTGACGGTGCCGCCCGCGCTGCCGGCCGGTCCGCCGCCTGCCGCGTCGTCTCCGCCGAAGGAGCCGAACACGATCGCGGGGATCGAGCGGTTCATGGCCTTGGCCATGAGGTTGGTCAGGATCGAGCCGGACGCGCCGACGATCATGCCGGCCACGATCATCGCCTGGTTGTTCAGCGCGAGGCCGGCGGCCGCGGCCGACAGACCGGTGAGCGCGTTGAGCAGCGAGATCACGACGGGCATGTCGGCGCCGCCGATCGGGAACACCACGAACAGACCCATCAGGCCGGCGATCACCAGTACGGCAACGATCCAGAACCACGGCGTCGCGTCGGTGTTGTCGGCAGACAGACCGATGTAGATGGCGATTGCGACGGCCGCGATGGCCAGCACGATATTGGCGAACTGGAACAGCTTCGCGTTCTTGACGAAGGTCTTCTCGAGCCCCTTCGGCATGATCTCCTGCAGCTTGGCAAACGCCACCAGCGAGCCCCAGAACGAGACCGAACCGATGATGGCCGCGAACAGCGAACCGACGATCACGTGGACGTCGGGCTCGGCGTGCAGGGCGGTGAAGCCGTCGGACTCGATGTACTCGGCCCACGCGATCAGCGCCACGGTGCCGCCACCGACGCCGTTGAACAGCGCGACGAGCTGCGGCATGGCGGTCATCTTGGTCTTCAGTGCGGGCGGAATGCCCAGCACCACACCGATAATCAGACCGGCGACGATGAGGATCCAGTTGATCGCGGGTACACCGTCGACACTCGGCGGGTTGTTGTACACGTACAGCAGGGTCGCGACGATGGCGATTCCCATGCCGACGGCGGCAATCCAGTTGCCGCGCACCGCGGTCTTGGGTCCGGTCAGACCCATCAGGCCGTAGATGAACAGCGAGAACGCGACGATGTAGAGAACCGTCACGCCGTAGCCGAGAGCCTCGTACTTCTCGGTCCCGGCGGCAAGAGCAAGATTGCGGACGTTGCCGTTCACTTGGCGGCCTCCTTCTTACCCTTGAACATGCCGAGCATGCGGTCGGTGACGGCGAAACCGCCCACCACGTTGAGCGTTCCGAACACGAGCGCGACGAACCCGATGATGCGAACTCCCCAGCTCGCGTCTTCGGGCAACGAACCCAGCACCACCAGCGCGCCCAGCACGACGATGCCGTGGATGGCGTTGGTGCCCGACATCAGCGGGGTGTGCAGTGTGTTGGGCACTTTGGAGATCACGGCGAAGCCCACGAACCCGGCCAGAACCAGGATCGCGATGTTCGCCAACAATGGGGTGTACATCAGGCAGTCGCCTCCTTCGCCTCGCGCGTCACGCACGATGCGGCCAGCACCTCGTCGTCGAAATCCGGGGCGATGGCTCCGTTGTCGTCGAGCATCAGCTCGATGAGCGCGAGCAAGTTCTTGGAGTAGAGCTCGCTGGCGTGCTCGGGCATGGTGGCCGGCAGGTTCAGCGGCGAGGTGATCGTGACGTCGTGGCGGACGACGGTCTGCCCCGGCTCGGTCAGCTCACAGTTGCCCCCGGTCTCACCGGCGAGGTCGACGATCACACTGCCCGGCTTCATCCCCTCGACCGCAGCGGCGGTGACGAGGCGCGGTGCCGGGCGTCCGGGCACGAGTGCGGTGGTGATGACGATGTCGAAGCCCTTGATGGCGTCTTCCAGTGCCTTCTGCTGCTGGGCGCGCTCGTCCTCGGTCAGTTCACGCGCGTAACCGCCTTCGCCGGCGGCGTCGATGCCGAGGTCGAGCCACTGCGCGCCGACCGAGCGGACCTGCTCGGCCACCTCGGGCCGGACGTCGTAGC
>NZ_JBEXMX010000049.1:0-41404 GCF_040610755.1 Gordonia sp. NPDC003585
TCGGCGTGCCGGGGTCCGGCCGGGTGCGCGCTCACATGCGCTCCGGTGCGCTCACGCCGACCAGGTCGAGACCGTTGGCCAGGACCTGACGGGTCGCCGAGCAGAGCGCCAGTCGAGCGCGGTGGATGTCGGCGGGCGGTTCGTCGCCCTGTGGGAGCACCCGGCAGCGTGCGTAGAAGCGGTGATAGGCACCTGCCAGCGACTCCAGGTAGCGGCAGACGCGATGCGGTTCGCGCAGGGTCGCCGCGGTCGCCACCACCTCGTCGAAATCGCCGATGGTGCGGATCAATTCGCCCTCGGCAGGATCGTCGAGCAGATCGATGTGCGCGACGTCGGCGGCAAGTCCGAGCTCGGCGGCGTTGCGCGACAACGCACTCAGACGTGCGTGCGCGTATTGCACGTAATAGACCGGGTTCTCGTTGGACTGCTTGGTGAGCAGATCCAGATCGATGTCGATGTTGACGTCGACCGACGACCGGATGAGCGAATAGCGCGCGCCGTCGACGCCGACGGCCTCCACGAGGTCGTCGAGGGTGATGACGGTTCCCGCGCGCTTGCTCATCCGGACCGGCTTGCCGTCGCGGACGAGGTTCACCATCTGCCCGATCAGTACTTCGACGACGTCGGGATCGTCGCCGAGCGCGGCCGCGGCAGCCTTGAGCCGGCTGATGTAGCCGTGGTGGTCGGCACCGAGCATGTAGATGCACAGGTTGAAGCCGCGGTTGCGCTTGTCGCGGATATAGGCGATGTCGCCGGCGATGTAGGCGGCGTTGCCGTCGCTCTTGATGACAACCCGATCCTTGTCGTCACCGAACTCCGTGGACCGGAGCCACCAGGCGCCGTCCTTCTCGTAGATCTTGCCGTTGGCCTTGAGCTCGGCGATGCACTCGTCCACCAGGCCGGACGTGAACATGCTGTCCTCGTGGGTGAACACGTCGAAGTCGGTGCCGAACTCGTGCAGGCTCTCCTTGATGTGGTCGAACATGAGCACGACGCCCACCGACCGGAAGGTCTCGACCCGCTCATCGGCCGCTTGGTCAAGGACGTCGGGCACCCGCGACACGATCTGCTTCGCGATGTCGGCGATGTAGGCCCCGGCATAGCCGTCCTCGGGGGTCGGCTGCCCGAGGGCCGCCGCTTCCAGGGACCGCGCGAACCGGTCGATCTGCGCGCCGTGGTCGTTGAAGTAGTACTCGCGTGTCACGTCGGCACCGCGGGCCTGCAGAACCCGTCCGAGTGCATCGCCGACGGCCGCCCAGCGCGTGCCACCGAGGTGGATGGGCCCGGTGGGGTTGGCCGACACGAACTCGAGGTTGATGACCGATCCGTCCAGGTCGTCTCCCCGGCCGTAGCGTTCGGCCTGCTCGAGGACCGTCGTGATCACGGTGTTCTGCGCGGCCGCCGCCAGCCACAGATTCACGAACCCGGGCCCTGCGATCTCGGCCTTCTCGACGCCGTCGGCGGCCGAGTAGGCCTCGGCGAGCCACCCGGCCAACTCGCGCGGAGCAACGCCGAGGCGCTTGCCCAATTGCAGCGCGATGTTGGTCGAGTAGTCGCCGTGGTCGGCATGACGTGGACGCTCGACGCCGACGGAATCGGGTACGAGCGTCTCGTCCAGACCGTGGTCACGAACCACGGTCAGTGTCACGGCCGCGAGCAGCGCGGCAAGGTCGGCGGGAGTCACAGAGCACCATCTTATTGGCCCGCCGACTCACGCAGACAATCGCCCGGTCCCAGTGGCCACAACGGGCACGCGTCGGCGCACAAGTAGACTGTCCACGCCGCGTGGCATGACGGCGCCCGGGGTGGTCGATGGTGGCGCCAAGCGGTAACACAACGCGGTGTCGAGTAGCGGGATACAGAGAGAGATACATGGCGGGCAAAGCCGGGGCACACGTCCCCAAGACCAGTAAGAGCGGCAAGTCGCCGTCGGGCGGCATCGACTGGATGATGGTGGGCGCGGTCGTGGTGGTCGTCGCATTGGTCGCCGGACTCGCCATTTATCTGGTGCCGCGGTTCCTCGACAAGCGTGCCGAGGAAGAGGCCGCGCGGATCGCGCCGGAAACCATCTCCGAGTTCGTTCCGACACCGGCCAATCCCGATCCCTCCGACAAGATCGAGGGCATCGTCAAGCGCTACTACCCGGCCGCCACGCACACCGAGAAGCGGGTCGCCTACGACCAGTCGCCGCCGTTCGGCGGTCCGCACGACGCCATCTGGGCGACCTGTACCGGCATCGTCTACCCGAACCCGATCCGCTCGGAGAACGCGGTCCACGCACTCGAGCACGGGTCGGTGTGGATCACCTACAACCCGGACACGATCTCGTCGGGCGATCTCGACTACCTCAAGAATCTGGTTCGCGGCGAGCAGTACCTGTTCATGTCGCCCTACCCGGGCCTGAGCACGCCGTTGTCATTGCAGAGCTGGGGACATCAGCTCAAGCTCGACTCCGCCAAGGATCCGCGGGTGAACCAGTTCATCACCGCGCTGCGACGCAACCCCATGACCAATGTGTACCGCGAGAATCCGCAGGCATCGGCGTACCCCGAGGTTCAGGCGACCTGTGGGCCGACCCCGGGCTTCGACCCGTCGAACCCGCCGCCGGCCGACCAGGGCCCGCCCGGGCCGGACGCCTTCCCGATGGACGGCAAGCCCGCTGCGCCCGTGACGCAGCCGATGCCGACCGGCTAGGAGAAGGTGAATTCGATGACCGAGAGCCCTGAATCTCACGATGACGCGACGACCGTCGCTGCCGAGCCCGAATCTGCCGAGGCAGCCGAGCCCGCTTCGCGCAGTCGACTCCTGCTCGCCCTGGCCGGCGTGGCGATCCTGCTCGTCGGCGTCGGACTCGGGCTGGTGATCCAGGCCAGCTTCGCCGACGACGCGAGCACCGAGGACCGACCCGCCGCCGACTCGGCCGCGGTCGGTTTCGCTCAGGACATGTCGGCTCACCACCAGCAGGGTGTGGAGATGGCGTCGATCATCTACCGCACCGGCGAGGACATCCAGGTGCGATCGCTCGCCTACGACATCTTGACCACGCAGAGCAACGAGATCGGGCAGATGCAGTCGTGGCTTACGCGGTGGGGCTATCCGCTCGACAACCCGGGTGAGCACATGGCCTGGATGGGCCACGACATGGGCGGTATGTCCGAGGACGGCCACCATCACGATCACGGCGACATGAGCGGCATGCCGATGCCGTCGGGGACTCCGGCTCCCGCAGCCACCGATCAGCCGATGATGCCCGGCATGGCGACTCAGGCCGAGATGGCCAAGCTGTACAGCCTGCGCGGCGCCGAGGCCGACACCTACTTCCTGCAACTCATGCTGCGCCACCACGAGGGCGGCACGCCGATGATGCAGTACGCCGCGAACCCGGAGAACGTCGACGAGGACTACGTGCGCTCCCTCGCCACGTCGATGATCAACACCCAGGGCAACGAGATCAACACCATCAAAACGATGCTGGCGCAACGCAATGCGCAGCCGTTGCCGATGAACTGATCTCCACCCAGGCACGTCGCCGAAGAAAGTAGGGGAAGAAACTCTTCCCCTACCCTTGGAGTCCTCCCCCAGAAACTTCTAGGGGACGACTAAGAACCCCGGGGAACAAGTTCTTCCCCCAGATTTTGTGGTGCCCCCGGCAGGATTCGAACCTGCGGCCTTCTGCTCCGGAGGCAGACGCTCTATCCCCTGAGCTACGGGGGCTCAACGGGCGAAACACAGAGTAGCGCACGGGCTCGGGCGATCCCCAATCGGGCTGCTCACGACACGCGCAGCAGTTCACTCATCCGGACCGTCGAACCGCTGTCGCCCCGCACCACCTGCAGCTGAGCGGGAATTCGAGCGCGCAACTCGTCGACGTGACTCACGACTCCCACCACTCGCCCACCGGAACGCAGGTCGTCGAGGACGCCCATCACCAAGTCGAGTGCTTCCGGATCGAGAGTGCCGAAACCCTCGTCGATGAAGATCGTGTCGAGGACCCGACCGCCACTCTCTGCCGACACCACGTCGGCGAGACCGAGGGCAAGCGCCAACGATGCGAAGAAGGTCTCACCGCCGGAGAGGGTCGTCGTCGCGCGTACCGCACCCGTGTACTCGTCACGCACCTCGATACCCAGGCCACCCCGGCGTCCTCGCGGTCCGACGGCATCGGTGTGCACGAATTCGTAACGTCCGGAGGACATCTGGTGCAGACGGGCCGACGCGGCGACCAGCACCTCCTCCAGACGCGCAGCCAGCACGTACGAATGCAACGACATCCGACGCGCGTTCTGGCCGTGTCCGCTGACGAGTTCGGCGAGCCCCGACAGTTCCGCGCACTTGGCCTGCAGCGGCGCCAGCGCATCCGACGCCGCCCAGAACTCGGCGACGTATCGCTCCAGATCTGCCGCTCGCCGGGCCGCCACCGCATGACTGCTGGCCGCCTTGTCTGCCGCGCCGCGTGCGAGCGCGAGACTCGCTGCCAGGGCGCCGGTGTCGACCGGATCGCCCTCGAGGGCGGATGTCACGTCGGGGTCGCCGAGCGTCTCGAGCGCGGCCGAGCGCAGCGTGATCGCCTGCTGCAAAGTCGATTCCCACTTCTGGATCTGCTGGGCAGGGGCCAGTGCGGCCCGGACGCCGGCATGATCCTCGAAGCCGGCGTCGACACACCTATCGCGCAGGCGCGCGGCGATCTCGTCACGCCGGACCCGGGCCGACTCCCGCTCCCGCAGGGCATCGCGCAACTGTCCCGCAAGGCGGCACAGGTCGGCCAGTTCACGACGCCGTTCGGTCACTCCGACGCGTCCGCCTGTGGCCTCGAGGACCTCGGCGTCGAGCTCGGCCAGACGGGTCCGTAACGCAGACAACCGTTCATTGCGCGCCGACTGCGCCGAATCGAGGTCGGCTGCCTCTGCCCGGTGAGCGTCGGACTCCGCGGCCGCATTCTCGACCGCAACCTGCAGCGCCGGAACACCTTCGGCGCAACGACGCGCATCCGCGAGTTGTTCACCTATCCGTTGCAGCCGATGCTCGGTGTCCGTGGCGTCTGCGTCTCCGACGGTCTCGTCGAGGCTCTTGCGGCGTTCGACCAGAGCGGCGCGGTCCGATTCGGCCCGTGCGCGTGTTTTCGCGGCACGCTGCTCTGCGTTCGCAGCACTTGACTCCTGCGCATCGCCGACGGGTGACGCGTCCCCCGCTCGCGCGGGTTGCGGGTGCTCCTGCGACCCACAGACGACGCACGGCTCCCCGTCGACCAACTCCGCCGCGAGTTCGGCGGCCATCCCGGCCAGTCTGCGTGTACGCAGGTCGAGCAGATGCTCGCGGGCGGCCACGTGGATCTCGCGGGCTTCGAGAACTGCCGTATCCGATTGCCGCAGAGACTGATCGACCTGCGTGCGGGCCAGCAGCGCCCTGGCGATCCGTTCGGCGTGCTCGCGCTCGGACTCGAGTTGCGGGATTCGCCCACGCGCCTCGAGCGCCGTGGTGAGCGCAGCTTGGACCTGGTCACGGCGACCAGGAGCCGCCGCCAACAGTCCGGCCAATTCCGCACGACGAGTCTGCGCGGCACCGACGTCGCGCTTCAGGGTCTCGATGTCGGAGACCAACGCCGGCCTCTCTGCGACCCGGGCCGCCAGTGGTTCCCACCGACCGGACTCGGCGGTCCAGCCGTCCACCGCCACCCGCAACTCGGCTTCGTTCGCGTCGCAGACCGCCTCACCGCCGGCTACTGCCGCCATGGCCGCGCGAGCGCTCTCCCATGCGCGGGTGGCGGCATCGTAAGCGCTACAGGCATGTTCGTGCTCGTCGATCAGCGATGCGATCGGCGCAGCCCGCCGTGCTGCGTCGAGAGCCGAAGCCACCTTCGAGCGATCGGCCTCACCGAGGCGGAGCTGATCGAGCCGCTCGGTGGCCTGCCTCCCTCGGCGTCGATGTTCGGCGCGCTGCACTCCTGCGTCGTGTGCGGCCTGTGCGACGTGGACTGCGGCCCTGGCGGCATCGAGGGCCGCCTGTTCACTGTCGCACACCGAACGCGCAGCGTCGAGACACTCCTGCGCCCAGTCCAGGTCCGGCGCTGCGGGCGGCGCATCCACCCCTCCCAGCGCGACGATCTGCCCGGCGATGCGGTCGAGCGCTGTCACTCGCTCGGTCACGGTCGCCTCGCTCGCACGCGAACAGTCGCGAAGCCATTCTTCCAGGTCACCGAAGCGCTCGGTGTCGAACAGCCTCTCCAGCAACCGTTCCCGATCCTCGGAACTGGCCCGCAGGAACTTCGCGAACTCACCCTGGGGAAGCAGAACCACCTGAAAGAACTGTTCCGCACTCATACCGATCAGCCGTACGACGACATCGCCGATGTCCGGCAAACGCGTCAGATCGGGTCCCGAACCGTCCACCCAGTGGAGCGTGGCGGAGGCGTTGATCTTGCGCGTGCCCTGGCCCCGCTTCTTGGGCCGGTGGTGTTCGGGTGAGCGGATGATCCGCATCCGGCGCCCACCGATCGTCGCCTCCAGTTCGACCTCCGGGACCTGTTCCGGGCGTGCATGATCCGAATGCAGCCGCCGATTGATGTCGCGAGCTCCCGGAACCCGGCCATAGAGTGCGAAGGCAACCGCGTCGAGCACCGTCGTCTTTCCCGCACCCGTCTGACCGTGCAGCAGGAAGAGGCCTTCGGCGGACAGCGCATCGAAGTCGACCTCGGTGTCCTCGGCGAACGGCCCGAAGGCGCGCATGCGGAGTCTGTGCAGTCTCACGCGGATTCCGCCACATCGACCACCCCGACATCAAACAGGGCCCACTCCCCTTCCGAAGCAACCGATTCCGGTGCGCTGGCGCCGACACCGTCCGCCTGGGTCTCACCGACCACCGCGCGCAGTGCACGATCGACGATCGCCAGTTCACCCGGAGTCGGCTCGTCCCGGACATCGGTGATGAACGACGTGACCACCTCGGCATCGGTGCGACCCCGAACTCGTGAGCGATAGTCGACACCCTCACCCTGCTCGGGACGCTCCCACCGCACATGCACCGCGTGCGGAAAGCGTTGCCGCAGTATGCGCATCGCGTCGACGGGGCGCACCTTGTCGGTCAGGGCGGCCTCCACGTAGTGGTCGGTGGCGGATTCCAGGGCCGGGTCGGTGAGCAGGTCGTCGAGAGTGCCACGCAGACAAGTGAGTTCGCGCACCCCAGGCAGGTCGTGTGCACGGACCTCCGACACCCCACGCGCGTCGAGGTCGACGATCCACACAGACTTCCGGTGCGTACGTTCACCGAACGAATACGGCAGCAGCGAGCCGCTGTAGCGCACCGTGTCGGTGAGCCGCTGCGGCGAGTGCAAGTGCCCCAGGGCCACATAATCGACGCCCGAGAAAGTATCTGCGGACACCGTTTCGACACCTCCGACGCTGATCGACCGCTCGGACTCGGAGGCGATGCCACCCACCACGAATGCATGTGCAGCGACCACCGATCGCGCCGACCGGCCCTCGAGATCCGCCCGAATCCGATCCATCGCCGCGGCGAGGACCGCGCTGTGCCCGCGATCCTGTTCGACGCCGAGTTCGCCACGCGCGGTATCGGGTTCGAGATACGGGATGCCGTAGATCGCCACGTCACCGAACTGGTCGGACAGGACGACCGGACGGTCGATGCCGGCGATCGTCGTACGGAGATGCAGTCCGCCCGCAGCGGCGAAGGCGGATGCCGAGCCCAGCCGGGTCGCCGAATCATGGTTGCCGGAGGTGATCACGATCTGTGCCCCGGCGGCGGCGATCTCGGCCAGGCCCGCGTCGTAGGTGGCGATCGCGTCTGCCGAGGGAACCGACCGGTCATAGACGTCGCCCGCGACGACCACCACGTCGACGGCTTCCTCGGCCACGATCGCGGCCAGCTGCGTCAGGGCACGTCGCTGGTCGTCGAGCAGTTCGACACCGTGAAAGGTCCGGCCCAGGTGCCAGTCCGAGGTGTGCAAGATCCGCATGGATTACACGGTACGGCCGGGCACCGACAGGATTCGGGAGGCGACGACGCGCGTCCTCAGGCCGCGCCTGCTCCCTCCACCTCACCTTCGGCGAGCAGTGCCTCCGTGGCCGCCCGAGGCGTCTGGTGCTTGGGCCGCACCAGGAACACCGTCGCCGCCACACCGATCAGCAGCACCGCGGCCGGCAGGTACAGCGATTGCCCCATGGCGTCGGCGAACCCTTCCCGGAGGAAGGCCGGCAACTGGGCGACCGTGTCCCGGTGCTCGTTGGTGTTCACGTTGGGCAGCTCCGCAGCCAGTCGTGTCTGCATCAGTGCGCCGACCATCGACGCGCCGAGCACCGAACCGATCATCCGCGTCGTGTTGTAGACGCCGGCGCCGGCGCCGGCCTGCTGCCAGGGCAGGTTTCGGGTGGCGGTGGCGGCCAACGGGGCCCAGATCCCGGCCGACGCGATACCCATCATGCAGAGCGGGATCACGAACTGCCACACCGGAGTATCCGGTTGAGCCAGCATGCCGAGCAGTCCGACCGCGACGGCGTTGAGCAGCAGGGCCGAGGCGATGATCACGCGTGGGTGGACGCGGTCCAGGATGCGGCCGACGATCGGCGCGAGGACGCCGGTGAGCACGGCCATCGGCACCATCATCACCGCCGACTGGGTCGGCGACATACCGCCGACGAGCTGCAGGAAGAACATCGTCGGGATCATCAGACCGGAGATCGCGAAGCCCATGGTGGCGATACCGATGTTGGAGAGCGAGAAGTTGCGATCGCGGAACAACGACAGCGGCACCAGCGGCTCGGTGCGAATCCGCGACTGCCAGTAGACGAACAACGCCATCACCAGCACGCCACCCACGATGAGTGCCCAAATCCACGCCGACCAGTTGTAGGTCTCACCCTCCTGGATGCCGAACACCAGGGCCGCCAGACCGACCGCCGAGAGGATCACGCCGATCCAGTCGAACTGGTGGTCATGAGTTTCGACGCTGGGCACCAGCACGGCGGCGAGGACCAGGCCGACGATGCCGACCGGGATGTTGACGAAGAAGATCCACTCCCAGCCGAAACTGTCGGTGAGGATGCCGCCGAGCAGTGGACCGACAAGGGTGGCCACACCGGCAACCGTGCCCCACACACCCATCGCCGCGCCGCGCTTCTCCGGCGGGAAGATGCGGGTGATCAGTGCCATCGTCTGCGGGGTGATGAGCGCCGCGCCGATACCCTGCAGGGCTCGGGCCGCGATCAGCTCACCGATCGAATCGGACAGACCGCACCACAGGCTGGCGGCGGTGAAGACCAGCAGACCCAGCTGGTAGACGTTCTTCGGCCCGAACTTGTCGCCGAGCCGGCCGGTGATGAGCAGCGGCACCGCGTAGAAGAGCAGATAGGCGCTCGACACCCAGACGATCCCGTTGACGTCGGTGTCCAGCGCGGCCTGAATCTGCGGCTGCGCCACCGCGACGATCGTCATGTCGACGAGGATCATGAAGAAGCCGACACAGAGCGCCAGCAGTGCGACCCATGGCCGGCTGGTGATCTGCCCAGCTGAGGGCGGAGAGGTGGTCATGGTGTGTTCTCTTTCTGTGCGCGTTCGGGATCGGCCGCCGCCCCCGCAGGCAGGCCGTTGATGGTGGTCAGGAAGTCGGGGTCGTCGAGCCAGGCGATCCGCGAGGTTCGCATGCGGTCGACGAGATCGGTGAGCCAGTCGATCTGGGTGCGTAGCGTGGCCATCTTGCAGCCGGCGTCGAGGTGGAACATCTCCGGTTTGCCGCAGGCCTGCGCCACCGCGACCGCCGCCTCGTACTCGGCGAGCTCGGTCTGCATCCGTTCGATTCGTTCGCCGACCAACTCGATCACCCGGGCCCGGGGCAACCCGTGCGCCTCGGACAGAGCCAGATAGAGCTCGGGATACTCCTCCGGGTGCCGGGCAAGGATCTGCTCCAGGCTTCTGGTCAGCACCTCACGTCCGTGTTCGGTGATCGCGTAAACGGTCCGCTCGGGCCGATTGCCTTCGCGTCGAACCTCCTGGATCTCGATGAGTCCCTTGGAATTCAGACGGTCCACCGAGTGATACATGGTGCCGGGCCGGATCTTGGCCAACCTGTCCTCCCGGCGTTCGACGGTGGTCTGGAACATCTCGTAGGGATGCATGGGCCGCTCGGCCAGCAAACCGAGGATCAGCATCGCGATCGGCGGCAGAGGCTGCGCCGAGCCGTGTTCACCCATGTCCCAACTCCATGTTTCCGACCAAATATTCCGACTGGAATATACCGCGCCGGGCAACCGATGCCAAGAGTCGGTACAGATCATTACTGTGTGAGGCATGGCCCCCGACAGCGGAACGAGAGACACCGGCACGACACACGGCGACGCCGAGCAGGGCAGCTATGTGACCACCGGTCAGGAGTTCGTGCGCGACACCAAGTACATCGAGACCCGGATCACCGCCGACGGTCGCGACGGGTATCCCGTCGAACCCGGTCGCTACCGTCTCGTCGCCGCCCGTGCATGCCCGTGGGCCAATCGGACGCTGATTGTGCGCCGGCTCCTCGGACTCGAGAACGTGATCTCGCTCGGCCTGTGCGGTCCGACGCACGACAAGAACTCGTGGACCTTCGATCTCGACCCCGGCGGCGTCGACCCGGTCCTGGGCATCCCGCGACTCAAAGACGCCTACGAGAAGCGATTCCCCGGCTACCCCAAGGGCATCACCGTGCCGGCCATCGTCGAGATCGCCACCGGCGAAGTGGTGACCAACGACTTTCCGCAGATCACCATCGACTTCTCGCTGGAATGGGCCGCCTACCACCGCGAGGGTGCACCCGCCCTGTACCCCGAACACCTGCGTGACGAGATCGACCAGGTGAACCGCGGCGTCTACACCGAAGTCAACAACGGCGTGTACCGGTGCGGGTTCGCCGGCAGCCAGGACTCCTACGACGCTGCCTACGACCGCCTGTTCACCAAGCTCGACGAACTATCCGAACGGCTGTCCACGCAACGATTCCTGGTGGGCGACACCATCACCGAGGCCGACGTGCGGCTGTTCACCACGCTCGCCCGGTTCGACGCCGTCTACCACGGCCATTTCAAGTGCAATCGCACCAAGCTCAGCGAGATGCCGGTTCTGTGGGCGTATGCTCGCGACCTGTTCCAGACGCCCGGGTTCGGCGACACCACCGATTTCACCCAGATCAAGCAGCACTACTACATCGTGCACAGCGACATCAATCCGACGCAGATCGTTCCCAAGGGCCCGGACCTGCGCGGATGGCTGACGCCGCACCATCGCGAAGAACTCGGCGGACGGCCATTCGGAGATGGCACGCCACCCGGGCCACCGCCGGCAACCGAAGTCGTCCCCGCTCGAGATTGGGTACCCCTCTCATGACATTCGACCCCCGATACCCGCCCCAGCCACAGAACATGCAACAGCCCCAGTGGGAACAGCCCGAACCTCCGACGTCGCGTCGGACCGTCGAGGTGGCCGGCGGTGTGCTCGACCGCGCCCAACGACTCCAGGCCCCCCGGGTCAAGAAGTACGTCGAATCGTTGCGCGCGAAGTACCCGAACGACTCACCCGCGCAACTCATCCGACGTCTCGAGAAGCGCTACTTGCACGCCGTCACCGGTTCGGGCGGCGCGGTGGGTGCCACTGCGGCCATCCCGGGCGTCGGGACGATGACCGCACTCGGTGCGATGACGGGCGAATCGGCCTTCTTCATCGAGGCCTCCGCGCTACTTGCCTTGGCAATCGCCGAGGTCCATGGAATTCCGTTGCACGACAACGAAAGACGCAAGACGTTGGTGCTCACCGTCGCGCTCGGCGAAGAGGGTGTGCTCGCGCTGGGACGCGTGGTCGGGACCCGGGGAGGCGTGCTGCGCCGACTCGGCCGCTCGTCGGTCCCGCAGAGCGCGATCACCAAACTCAACAAGAAGCTCGTCGCCAAACTGTCGCGCAAGTACGCATATCGCAAGGCGCCGTTGGTGCTCGGCAAGTTGATGCCCGCCGGGATCGGCGCCGTCATCGGTGGTGCCGGCAGTCGGGCGATCGGCCGACGAGTGGTGCGTAACTCCCGGCAGGTCTTCGGACCCCCGCCGGTCGCGTGGCATGTCGATTCGACGGTCGTGTACGACGCCGGCCTGCCGCCCGTGCGCCGGTGGTGACGACGGCCCTCGACAACGAAGTCCAGCCGTCCCCGTCGGAGGAGAGAGCGGCCGACGCGACATCACCCGGATGGATCCGACGCCTGGCCGCCGAATCGTGGAAGTACCGGCGGCTGGTCGTCACGACCTTGATCGCCACCGCGATCGCCGTCGCGGTGGACCTCACCACTCCCCTGTTGGCGAAGGCCGCCGTCGACAACGCCACCGGCGTCGCGACCCACGGGCTGTCCATCACCGCGATCGTGACGATGCTCGTGGTGCTCGCCTTCGTCCGGTACGCCTGCCAGTACGGACGCCGCATCACGGCCGGCCGGCTGTCCATCAACGTGCAGAACGCTCTGCGCCTGCGACTGCTCGACACGCTGCTGCATCTGGATGGCCTGGCGCAGCGCGAGATCCGGACCGGGCAGATCGTCTCCCGCTCGATCTCCGATCTCCAGATCCTGCAGGGGCTGCTGGCGATGGTTCCCCTGTCGGCGGGCGCCGCGGTCCAGGTGGTCATCGCGATCGGCATCATGGCCTACCTGTCGCCTCTGCTGACCGCCGTCACATTGCTCATCATTCCCGTTGTTGCACTGGTCATCTGGCGTACTCGTCGGCGTCTGTTCGCTGCCACATGGTCGGCTCAGCAAGCCGCTGCCGACGTCGCGCAGCACGTCGAGGAGACGGTCACGGGTGTCCGCGTCGTCAAGGGCTTCGGGCAGGAGCAGCGCGCGGTCGACGAACTCGTCGACCTCGGTGCCGCACTCTACGCACGGCGACTGCGCGCCGCCCGGATCAACGCACGATTCGCACCGACCATGGCCGCGATCCCGCAGATCGGCATGGTCGCGGTGATCGCCGTGGGGGGCTATCTGACGATGGATGGCCACATCACCACCGGAACCTTTCTCGCCTTCACGACGTATGTGGCGAGCATGACCGCCATGGCCCGACTCCTCACCAACCTGGTGGTGAACGCACAGCTGGCGCGAGCCGCGGTCGAGCGTGTCTTCGACGTGACCGAGCATCCCCGCGACCCGGCGATCGGCAACACCGGCACACTGCCGCCGGGACCACTCGGACTCGAACTCGACGCCGTCCGCTTCGGACACCACCGATACGACGATCCCGATTCCGAACCGGCGGTCCTCGACGGCGTGGATCTGCGCATCGCACCCGGCGAATGCGTCGCCATCGTCGGGCCGCCCGGCTCGGGCAAGTCGACGCTGGCCGACCTCGTCAGCGGATACCTGACACCCGACGCCGGGTCGATCGACATCGTCGGTGCCGACGGCCGCCATCCGGTGTCGGAGCTGGCCCCCGACGCGTTGCACCACGCGCTCGCGGTGGTCTTCGACGAGCCGTTCCTCTACTCGGACACGATCGTCGCGAACATCGCGCTCGACGTCGCCGCCGAGGACGTGGATGCGGCGGTGATGAAGCGCGTCGTCGACGCAGCACAACGCGCCGACGCGGCCGAGTTCATCGACGACCTCCCGGACGGGTACGCGACGGTCGTCGGCGAACGAGGACTCACCCTGTCCGGCGGACAACGTCAACGCATCGCCCTCGCACGCGCCTTGTTCGCCGACCCACGCATCCTCGTCCTCGACGACGCGACGTCGGCGGTCGACGCCGCCACCGAGGCCCGCATCCTGCGCGGTCTCCGCGCCCAGCACCGTACGATGCTCGTTCTGGCCCACCGACGCTCCACCCTGACCCTCGCCGATCGTGTCGCCGTGATCGAGGGCGGCGTGATCACCGCGGTCGGCACCGTGGCCGAACTCGAGACGACGTCACCACGCTTCCGTGACCTCATGGCGCCGGTGTCACCCACGATGCCCGAGGTCCCGGCCGGTATCACCATGTCTCCCGACTCCGCCGAGGATCTCTGGCCCGATCGGGTTCCGACCGGCGCCGACGCCCCGGCTCGACCGATCCGGAATCCGGCCCCGGCCACCGGCGGCATGGGACGCGGCCCGGGCATCGGTTCCGCCCTCGGGTCGATGCCTGCCACGCCCGCACTCACCGAGGCGGTGGCCGCGCTGCCACCGGCAACCGAGGACCCGCAGGTCGACACGGTCGCCGCGCGCCGGGAGAACCCGCACTTCACTCTGCGCGGCATCCTTCGACCGGTCCGGTGGTTGATGGTCGCCGCGATCGTGGCGATCGCCGCCGACACCCTGATCGGGCTGATGTTCCCGACCCTCGCGAGGACCGTGATCGACGCTGCCACCAACGCCGACGAGGCGACACTGTGGTGGGCCACCGGGGTGGGTGTGGCGCTCGTGGGCCTGGGTTGGGTGGCGACCTCGGCGGTGACGATCACCTCGGCAAGGGCCGGCGAGCGAGTCCTGTACGGGTTGCGCATCCGCTCGTATGCGCACCTGCAACGCCTCGGACTCGACTACTACGAGCGTGAGTTGTCGGGCCGCATCATGACCCGCATGACCACCGACGTCGACGCGCTGTCGACGTTCTTGCAGACCGGCCTCTCCTCGGCCATCGTCGCCGCACTCACGCTGATCGGCGTCACGATCGCACTCGTCGTGACCGACCCGGTCCTGGGCGCGCTGATCCTCCCGGTCTTTCTCGTCGTCGTGGTGGCCACCGTGGTGTTCCGGCGCATCGCAGCGCGCGCGTACACCCGGTCCCGCGAACTCGTCAGTGCGGTCAACGCAGATTTCCAAGAGAACATCGCCGGCATCAAGACCACGCAGACCTACCGTCACGTCGCGGTCGCCGACGCACGATTCACCACGCGGACCCTTGACTGGGTGCACGCGCGCATGGTGTCCCAACGCGCGATCTCGATCTACTTCCCGTTCATCACCTTCATGTCGGATCTCGCGACCGCCGTCGCCGTCGCGGTGGGTGCCCATCAGGTGTCGACGGGCGCGATGTCGGCCGGCACCCTGGTCGCCTTCATTCTCTATCTCGCGATGCTGTTCGGCCCGGTGCAGCAGCTCACGCAGGTCTTCGACGGGTACCAGCAGGCCGCCGTGGGATTGCGACGGATCGGCGATCTGGTGTCGACACCGAGTTCGCTGGCCGCGTCGCCGTCGGCCACCGAACCCGGCCCGGCCCGATTCGACGGGGCTGCCACGCTCGATCACGTCTCGTTCCGCTACGCCGGTGCCGCCGGCGACGCACTCACCGACCTCGACCTGGCCATTGCGCCGGGCACGTCGGTGGCCCTGGTCGGGCGCACCGGCGCAGGCAAGTCGACGATCGTCAAACTGCTGGCGAGGTTCTACGACCCGACCTCCGGCTCGGTGCGAATGGACGGCGTCGACATCCGCGAGTACACGTTGTCGGCCTACCGGCAACGCCTCGGACTTGTCCCCCAGGAACCACACCTGTTCACCGGCACGGTCGCGGAGAACATCGCCTACGGCCGGCCCGATGCCGACCACCGGACGATCGCTCGGGCCGCGGCGGCAGTCGGTGCCATCGACATGATCCGGTCACTTCCCGGACGCATGAATCATCCGCTCGGCGAGCGCGGCCAGGGCCTGTCGTCAGGCCAGCGGCAACTCGTCGCTCTGGCGCGTGCCGAACTCGTCGAACCCGATCTGCTGCTTCTCGACGAAGCCACCGCAACACTGGATCAGGCAACCGAAGCGCTCGTGCTCGCTGCGGGCGCCGCGGTCACCAGGCGTCGCTCGTCGGTGATCGTCGCGCACCGACTTGCCACCGCCGCACGGGCCGACCTGATTGCCGTTGTCGAAGACGGACGCATCGTCGAAATGGGAACACACGACGAGTTGCTGTCGTTGACCGGAAGGTATCGAGCGTTCTGGGATGCAGGTGTCGATCCCGACGAATCGCCGATTCCGGTGGGCCCATCCGGCAACGACGCCGGCCCCACGACAGCGTGAAAGTCCGAGCCAGATGACGAGGCTCTGTCCTCGTGTGGACGACGTGTGGAACTGACCGTGAAGTAGCAGGTCGGTGCGCACGGACTGCTTTCACGCGCGTACCATCTGCAGGTGGTTCACCGATAGTCTTCACGAGAGACCTCGGTGGCAGAAAACCCGGCACCTTTTTGGGAATTGAGGCGAGATACCGCTGTGAGCAGTTCGTTATCCGATTTCGGGCAGAACACGTGGCTGGTCGAGGAAATGTACCAGCAGTTCATCCAGGACCCTGATTCGGTGGATCCGAGTTGGCACGACCTGCTGAAGAACTACAAGCCGTCAGCCAACGGCGCCGAGTCGGGATCGAACGCCAACGGCAACGGGTCGGCCCCCGCGACTGCCTCGTCGAACAAGCCCGCCCCGAGTAAGGCTCCCGAGAGCAAGACCGCCGAAAGCAAACCTGTTGCGAGCAAGTCCGCTGCGAAGCCGGCCGCAACCAAGGCATCGTCCGAGGGCTCTGCGTCCAAGCAGGTCACCCTCGACCAGACACCCACCCGTCCCGCGGCGCGCAAGAGCGCACCGGCCAAGGAGGCCACCGCCACCAAGGCGGCCTCCGGGCAGAGCGTGGCGAGCCGCGACGGATCGGCGCGGTCGCAGAGCCGCCCGGTCGCCAAGACGGCGACATCGACCGACAAGTCCGAATCGGCCGACGAGAACAAGGTCTTGCGTGGTCCCGCGGCCGCGATCGCGAAAAACATGTCGGCGTCGCTGCAAATCCCGACCGCGACCAGCGTTCGCGCCGTGCCCGTCAAGGCGATGATCGACAACCGCATCGTCATCAACAACCATCTGGCCCGCACCCGCGGCGGCAAGATCAGCTTCACCCATATTCTCGGCTACGCGATCGTGCAGGCGATCAAGTCGTTCCCGAACATGAACCGGCACTTCGCCGAGGTCGACGGCAAGCCCAACGTGGTGACGCCCGCACACACCAACCTCGGGCTCGCCATCGACCTGGTCGGCAAGGACGGCAACCGCACGCTGGTCGTCGCCGCCATCAAGGAATGCGAGACGATGGGGTTCGCCGAGTTCTACTCCGGCTACCAGGACATCGTCCGCCGCGCCCGCGACGGCAAACTCGGCGCCGACGACTTCGCCGGCGTGACGATCTCGCTGACCAACCCGGGCACCATCGGGACCGTCCACTCGGTTCCTCGCCTGATGAAGGGTCAGGGCGCCATCATCGGCGCGGGCGCCATGGAGTACCCGGCCGAGTTCCAGGGAGCCAGCGACGAGCAGATCGCCGAGCTCGGCGTCGGCAAGCTGATGACACTGACGTCCACCTACGACCACCGCATCATCCAGGGTGCCGAGTCGGGTGACTTCCTCCGACGGATCCACGAGCTGCTGCTCGACGACGCGTTCTACGACGAGATCTTCACCGCGTTCCACATCCCCTACGAGCCGATCCGGTGGCGCCGCGACATCCCCGCGGGAACCGTCGACAAGAACACCCGAGTGCTCGAACTGATCGCCGCCTACCGCAGCCGCGGCCACCTCATGGCCGACATCGATCCGTTGATGATGGACAGCGACGCCCGGGCGAGCCACCCCGATCTGGACGTGTTGACCTACGGTCTGACGCTCTGGGATCTCGACCGCACCTTCAACGTCGGCGGCTTCCACGGCCAGGAGAAGATGAAGCTGCGCGACGTGCTGTCGATTCTGCGCGACGCCTACTGCCGCCACGTCGGCGTGGAGTTCACCCACATCCTCGAGCCCGACCAGCAGAAGTGGCTGCGCGAGCGCGTGGAGATCAAGCACTCCAAACCGCCTGTCGCAGAACAGAAGTACATTCTGTCGAAGCTCAACGCCGCAGAGGCCTTCGAGACCTTCCTGCAGACCAAGTACGTCGGGCAGAAGCGGTTCTCGCTCGAGGGCGCGGAATCGGTCATCCCGATGATGGATGCCGTCATCGACCAGAGCGCCGAGCACAGCCTGGGCGAGGTCGTCATCGGTATGCCGCACCGCGGGCGGCTCAACGTCCTGGCCAACATCGTCGGCAAGCCCTACTCGAAGATCTTCACCGAATTCGAAGGCAACCTGAACCCGTCGCAGGCGCACGGCTCCGGCGACGTGAAGTATCACCTGGGCGCCGAGGGCAAGTACTACCAGATGTTCGGCGACAACGAGATCACCGTGTCGCTCACCGCCAACCCGAGTCACCTCGAGGCCGTCGATCCGGTTCTCGAAGGTCTGGTCCGCGCGAAGCAGGACCAGCTCGACGAGGAGGGCGAGTTCTCGATCCTGCCGCTGATGCTGCACGGCGACGCCGCTTTCGCGGGACAGGGCGTGGTGCCCGAGACCCTCAACCTGGCCATGCTGCCCGGCTACCGCACCGGCGGAACCGTGCACATCGTGGTCAACAACCAGGTCGGATTCACCACCGCACCGGAGCATTCGCGCTCGTCCGAGTACTGCACCGATGTCGCGAAGATGATCGGCGCGCCGATCTTCCACGTCAACGGCGACGATCCCGAGGCCTGCGTGTGGGCGGCGAAGCTCGCCGTCGACTACCGGCAGACCTATCACAAGGACGTCGTGATCGACCTCGTCTGCTTCCGCCGTCGTGGACACAACGAGGGTGACGACCCGTCGATGACCCAGCCGGCGATGTACGACGTGATCGACACCAAGCGTGGAGTCCGCAAGAGCTACACCGAAGCCCTGATCGGTCGTGGTGACATCTCGACCAAGGAGGCCGAGGACGCCCTGCGCGACTACCAGGGACAGCTCGAGCGGGTCTTCAACGAGGTCAAAGAACTGGAGAAGTACCGCCCCGAGCCGAGCCCGTCCGTCGAATCCGACCAGACGCTGCCCACCAAGCTCGTCACCGCCGTCGACAAGACGACCCTGCAGACCATCGGTGATGCCTTCGTCAACGTGCCCGACGGATTCACCCCGCATCCCCGCGTGAAGCCGGTGCTCGACCGCCGGCAGGAGGCATCACGCAACGGCGGTATCGACTGGGCGTTCGCCGAGCTTCTCGCGTTCGGATCGCTCGTCCTCGAGGGTCGCACCGTGCGCCTGTCGGGACAGGATTCCCGCCGCGGCACGTTCACGCAGCGTCACTCGGTTCTGATCGACCGGGAGAACGGGTCGGAGTACACCCCCCTCAACCATCTCAAGCCCATCGACGGTGAGCACGGCGGTGGCCAATTCATGGTCTACGACTCGCCGCTGTCCGAGTTCGCGGTGGTCGGATTCGAGTACGGGTACTCGGTCGGCAACCCGGACGCCCTGGTGCTCTGGGAAGGGCAGTTCGGCGACTTCGTGAACGGCGCGCAGTCCATCATCGACGAGTTCATCTCCTCCGGTGAGGCCAAGTGGGGCCAGCTCTCCGACGTCGTGCTGCTGCTTCCGCACGGTCACGAGGGCCAAGGCCCCGACCACACCTCGGGGCGTATCGAACGCTTCCTGCAGCTGTGTGCCGAGGGATCGATGACCGTCGCCCTACCGTCGACGCCGGCCAGCTACTTCCACCTGCTGCGCCGCCATGTGCTCGACGGCATCAGCCGCCCGCTCATCGTGTTCACCCCGAAGTCGATGCTGCGCAACAAGGCCGCTGTCTCCCCGGTCGAAGACTTCACCGACGACAAGTTCCGTTCGGTGATCGACGACCCGAAGTATGTCGGCGGAGGCGATCGCAGCACGGTCAAGCGGGTGTTGCTGGTGAGCGGCAAGCTCTACTACGAGTTGGCCGCACGCCGCGACAAGGATGATCGCGACGACGTCGCGGTTGTCCGGATCGAGCAGCTCTACCCGGTTCCGCACCGCCGACTCCGCAACACGTTGGAGCAGTACCCGAACGCCACCGACTTCGCCTGGGTCCAGGAGGAGCCGGCGAACCAGGGACCGTGGCCGTTCCTCGGCCTGTGGCTGCCCGAGGTGCTCCCGGACACGCTCGGCGGCCTGCGTCGAATCTCGCGGCGCGCGATGTCGGCACCGTCGTCGGGCTCCAGCAAAGTCCACGCCGTGGAGCAGCAGGAGATCATCGGCGAGGCGTTCGCCTAGTAGCGACGGCCCCTCCGCCGTGAGGTGCGGTCGGGGCTCGCTTCGCCCGCACCTCAGGGGGTCAGGCCTCGGGAACCACCACACCCGCCGCCCCAGCCAACGCCGGCAACGCCGCGGTGATCAGGGCCAGCAACTCGTCCCGAGAAATCCGGGGACCACCGAGCCAACTGATCGTCGTCTCCTCCACAAACGAGATCCAGCCGTGCACGGTCATCTCGACGACGGGGGTCACGGTGAGGCCGAGCGCGGGAACATGGTCGAGCACGCGTTGCGCCATCACCGCACGAGTGCCGTCGAAGATGGCCCGCATCGCTTCGTCCGAACTTGAGGCACCGCGCATGAACGTCGTGTACGACGACCGGTTCTCGCTCACATAGTCGATGAACGCGGTCATCGACGACTGCAGGATCGCGAGCGGGTCCTCGAGTGACGGGTCGGGCGCTGTGCACTCGAGCATCTGCCGAGCCTGAGTGGCCGCGATGGCCACATGGAAGTCCTGCTTGGACTCGAAGTAGTGGAACAGCAGCGCTCGTGAGACGCCGGCGGCCTCAGCGATCGCCTCGATCGACACCTGGTCGAGCGGACGCTCCGACACCATCTCCAGACCGAGTTCGATGAGTTGTTCGCGACGCGCCTCGGGACTCATCCGCGTGCGTTTACCCTGGGTCACCGACACGGATTCCCTCCTCTCACCGTCGACACACACCGACCCTAGCCACTTACTGAATCAGATTCAATAAGCTATTGACATGAGTTCAGTAGCTTCCTATGGTGACTTCATGACAACGAACGATGTAGAGATTGCCATCATCGGAGCAGGCTTCTCTGGGCTCGGTGCGGCGATCAAGCTCAAGCAGGCAGGCTTCGACGACTTCGTCATCCTCGATCGGGGCCGCGACTTCGGCGGCACCTGGCGCGACAACGTCTACCCCGGTGCGGCGTGCGACGTCCCGTCGCAGCTGTACTCCTTCTCCTTTGCGAAGAATCCGACCTGGTCGCGGTCCTACTCACATCAGCCGGAGATCCACCGCTACATCAACGGTGTCGCCGACACCTACGGCATCGGCGCCAACACGCGCTTCGGCACCGAGGTCACCCACGCGGCGTGGGACGACGAGCAGCGCGTCTGGCTGATCGACACCGAGCGCGACGGTGAGGCCACCCAGGTCCGCGCCAACGTGATGGTCGGCGCCGTAGGCCCGCTGTGCGAACCCAACCTCCCCGACATCGAGGGCATCGACGGATTCGACGGCAAGATCATCCATTCCGCACGCTGGGACACCGACTACGACTTCACCGGCAAGCGCGTCGCCGTGATCGGTACCGGCGCATCGGCCATCCAGCTCGTCCCCGAGCTCGCGAAGGTCGCCGAGCGCCTCGACGTGTACCAGCGCACAGCGCCGTGGATCGTCCCCCGCACCGAGCGCGCGTACACCGGCGCGGAGCACTGGGCCTACGAAAACGTGCCCGGCTTCCAGTCCGCCGTGCGCGGCGCAATCTACGCTGCCAACGAAGCGACCGCCTTCGGTCTGACCTACTCGCCGAAGGCACTCAAACCCGTCGAGCTGATCTGCCGCGCGAACATTGCCCGCGGCATCTCCGACCGCGCGCTTCGCAAGAAGGCCACCCCGGCCTTCCAGGTCGGCTGCAAGCGCATTCTGCGCTCCAACGACTGGTACCCCGCCATCAACCGCTCCAACGTCGACCTCGTCACCGACGGCATCGCCCGCGTCACCCCCACCGGCGTCGCCACCGTGGACGGCACCACGCGCGACGTCGACGTGGTCGTGGTCGCGACCGGGTTCCACGTCACCGATTCACCGGTGTTCGGCAGGATCGTCGGCAAGGACGGCCGCAGCCTCGCAGCGGTCTGGGACGAGATCGGCATGCAGGGCTACAAGGGCTCCTTCGTGCACGGCTTCCCGAACATGCTGCTGATGGTCGGACCGTCCACGGGGCTGGGCCATACCTCCATGGTGTACATGATCGAATCACAGTTGAATTATCTGGTCGACTACCTGAAAACTGCACGCGCCCAAGGCATCACCCGTACCGAGGTGACCGAGTCGGCACAGCGCGGGTTCAACCGGGACATCCAGCACGCCCTGCGCAACAGCGTATGGGTCAACGGCGGCTGCGCCTCCTGGTACAAGGACGCCAGAGGCAACATCACCACACTGTGGCCCGGCTTCACCTTCAACTTCCGTCGTGCGACAAAGCATTTCGACATCTCCGCCTTCGAGGTGTCCCGGACGAAGGCGCCCATTGACACCACGTCCGCGAGCACGGCGTCAATCACCGACACCGTCACCGCCTGACCCAGCAGACAGGAGCAGCAGATGAAAGACTTCAACAACAAGGTCGTCGTCATCACCGGCGCAGGGTCGGGCATGGGCCGCGACCTCGCGGTCAAGTTGGCGCAACGCGGTGCACGCCTGGCGATCTCCGACGTCAACCCCGGCGGCCTCCAGGTCACCGAGGACCTGATCCGCGAGACCGGCGCGCAGGTGCACAGCCAGATCCTCAACGTCGCCGAGCGTGAGGCCGTACTCGATTACGCCGACACCGTCGTCGCGCACTACGGCGTCGTCAACGCCGTGTTCAACAACGCCGGCATCGCCCATCACGGTGAGATCGAACGCACCGAATTCAAAGACATCGAGCGCGTGATGGATGTCGACTACTGGGGAGTCGTCAACGGCACCAAGGCATTTCTCCCCCACCTCATCGCGTCCGGCGACGGACACATCGTGAACACGTCGTCGCTCTTCGGGTTGCTGGCCGAGCCAGGCCAGGCCGCCTACAACTCCGCCAAGTTCGCGGTCCGCGGTTTCACCGAGGCGCTGCGTCAGGAAATGATCATCGCGAAGCACCCCGTCAAGGTGACCTGTGTCCACCCCGGCGGAATCAAGACCGCAATCGCGCGTAACGCCACGGTGTCCGGCGACCACGACCAGCAGTCGAGTGCCGCCTTCTTCGACAAATACCTCGCGCGGATGACCTCGCCCAAGGCTGCCGACATCATCATCGACGGTGTGCGCAAGAACAAGGCACGCATCCTCGTCGGCGCCGACGCCCAGCTACTCGACATCTGGGTGCGGATCGTCGCGTCGAAGTACCAGTGGGTCACCGCCAAGGTGACCGGCTGGGCACTGTCGAAGGTGAACTGACCCAACAGGACTCAGGTCTGCCCAAAACCCAAGTCACACAGGGCCGCTCGCGCAAGGCGCAGGCGGCCCTGTGTCGTGTTCGCCACCGGTGACATTCGGCCCGTTCGGCTCCGGGGCTAAAGACCCAAAGACTCGCTGTTGCGACCAGAACCGCCCTACCCGCGCGTAAAGTAAATCGAGTTAGGGTCGATTTACCTCGAAAGGCGGCCTGCGACGATGGCAGCCAGCACGATGCCGATGGCCAGACTCAACGTCGGTCAGAGCGCCCGGATACACGGATTCAGCGAGTCCTGCCCACCGGAGATACGTCACCGGCTCGCCAGCCTCGGCTTCATCCACGGCACCACCGTGTGCCGCATGCGCCGCGCACCGCTCGGCGATCCGAGCGTCTATCGGGTGATGGACTACGAGATCTGTTTCCGCCGACACGAAGCCGACTTCATCGAATGCGATGTGGCGTCATGAGCGACTGCCACGATCCCGGCGGCGGGCACCACCACGAACACGGTGGCGGCGGCCAGAAGCCGCTGGCGGATGCACCGTCGGTCGCGCTGATCGGCAGCCCCAACGCCGGCAAGACGTCGGTGTTCAACGGACTCACGGGGCTACGCCAGAAGACGGGCAACTACCCGGGTGTCACCGTGACACGATCGATCGGGCGGGCGAAGGTCCCGGCCATGGCCGGTGCCGGAGCCGCCAAACCGATCGAGATCAATCTCGAAGACCTCCCGGGCACCTACAGCCTCCAGCCCATCTCACCCGACGAGCAGGTCGTCGCCGACCTGCTCGACGGAAAGATATCGGGCGCCGACAGGCCCGACGCCGCGTTGATCGTCGTCGACTCGACGGTGCTCCAACGGTCACTCGGACTTGTCGCAGAGGCGATGAACCTCGGCATCCCCATCGCGATCGTGCTCACCATGACCGACGAAATGGCCGCTCGCGGAGGCAAGGCCGACCCCGAGGGACTCGAGGAAGCGCTCGGCGTCCCGGTGCGGGCCGTCATCGGGACTCGCAAGTCGACCCTCGAGTCTGTCCGGACCCTGCTCGGCGCGCCGGAGTCGTGGAGCAGGCCTGCCGTCGCGCCGCCAACGGTCGCCGACGGCCAAGAACACGAGGACTGGGTGGCGTCGGTCCTGCAACTGGCCGGCTACAAAGCACCCCGCTCGCACTCCATCACCAACGCCGTCGACCGTGTCCTGCTGCACCCCGTGGTCGGCACGTTGGTCTTCCTCGGCATCATGTTCGGCTTCTTTCAGGTGGTCTTCACGGTCGCGGCGCCACTACAGGACCTGGTCGAGTCGTTCTTCGGGTGGCTCGGAGGCCTGGTCACCGAGTACGTGACGTGGCCGATCCTCGCGGACTTCCTGTCCACCGCGGTCATCGGCGGCGTCGGCGGTGTGCTCGTGTTCGTGCCGCAGATCGTGCTGGTGTTCCTGCTCATCGCCCTGATGGAGAACGTCGGCTACATGTCCCGCGCCGCGTTCGTCACCGACCGCGCGATGAGCGGTGCCGGGCTCGAGGGTCGCGCCTTCGTCGCGATGCTGTCGTCGTTCGCATGTGCGGTCCCCGGCATCATGGCCACCCGCAGCATCCCGTCGTCGAAGGATCGCATCGCCACCACCATGGCGGCCCCGCTCGCCACCTGTTCGGCCCGCATCCCCGTGTACGTACTGCTGATCGGAATGCTGGTATCGCCCGACGCGAAGTTCGGTCCGTTCGGCATGCAGGGTGCGGTGATGTTCGGCCTGTATCTGCTCGGCGGGGTGTCGGCGATGACGGCGGCGGCGGTGTTCAAACGCACTCCGGCGCTGCGCAGCGGACTGATGCCCTTCTACATGGAGATGCCGCCGTACCGCATCCCGGCGGCCCGCACGGTCCTGATGATGGTGTGGGATTCGACTCGGATGTTCCTGCGCAAGGTCGGCAAGATCATCCTGCTCACGTCGATCGTGCTGTGGATTCTGCTGTCGCTGCCCGCCCGCACGGACGAAGCGGAGCAGATCAAGAACGACACCGTCGCCGTACAACTCCAGCAGGGTGCGACCCAGGAGGAAGCCGAAGCGGCCGGCGACGCGGAGTCGCGTTCGTATGTGATGGACAACAGCTTCGGTGCCGCCATCGGCAAGTTCGTCGAGCCCGTGTTTGCCCCACTGGGATTCGACTGGCGCATCGACATCGGCATCCTCGGCTCGTTCGCGGCGCGAGAGGTCGTCGTGTCGACTCTGGGCCAGATCGCTGTTGCTGAAGATCCCGACGACCCGACGTCGGCCCTGGAACAAATGACGTACACGGACGGCCCCAACAAGGGTGAGGTCGTGTTCTCACCGCCGACGATCGTGGCCATGCTGTTGTTCTTCGTCTACGCGCTGCAATGTATGTCGACGATCGGAGTGATGCGGCGCGAGACCAATTCGTGGCGATGGCCGATCATCGCGTGGGTCTACATGTTCGCCCTCGCGTGGGTGGCCGGTTACATCGGTCACACCATCACGGCCGCGGTGACCGGGTGATGCCGCCATGAGTCTCGTCCTCTTGCCGATGCCGGCCGACCCCGACGATCCCGCTCTCGTACGGTGGCGCGTCGGGCCGGGTCTGGTTCGCAAGACCGGCCAGGTCGACGCCGCGGACCTGCCCACTCCTCTCGCCGACCTCGCCGCCGAGGGCACCGTCGAGTCGGTGTGGGTGACACCCGGTGAAGTACGCACTCGTTTGGGCGCCGATCACACCGCAGCCGCGGATGGTCGGCGCATCCGCGGCGCACTGCACGAGATCCTCACCGCGCCCGGTGGATGGCCCGACGCACACGAAGCCATCGCCTCGGACGAACGCGAAGCGGTCCGCCAGGCCGCCGACGCGGAGGTCGCCGACGCCGTTCGCGCAGTTCTCGCCGGAAGCTTTGGCATGTACACCGCGTCACACGGCGGGGCCGTCGAATTGGTCGGCGTCGAGAACGGGGACGTGACGGTCCGTCTGACCGGCCACTGCCACGGGTGTGCCGCCGCCAACAACACGCTGCAGAGCAACCTGGCCGCACAATTGCTTCGCGTTCCCGGTTTCCGCTCACTGCACACGGTCGGCGACCACGAGACGCCCCAGCGCTCGCCGCGCACGTGGCTCTCGTTGCCGGGTGTCGGTCGTCGCGGCCGCTAGAGACGCACCACTACAGACCGTGATCGCCCAGCCAGGTGACCGCGATCTCGTGAGGGTCGTTCCCCCGTGCGACGCTCGCGGCCATCGCGGCGAGGTCGGCCGTGGTGATCTCGCCGGCAACCTTGTTGACGGTCTTCACGTCGTCGCTGGACAACGCCGCACTGCGGTAGACCGGCACGAGGGTCTGGGCACGTGGACCTGCTGCGACGACTGCACTCACCGGTCCGCCCTCGGTATCGGGTGTCGAAACCCGCAGAGCCTGAACGGAAGTCGCCGAACCGCGACGGTCACCGGACAATTCCAGGGGTGTGAGCACTCCCACCGCGGTCCCGGTGGCCACCCGATCCACGACGGCCGACGCATCCGGCAGGGCTTGGACTGCCCCGAATCGGCATCCGGCGTCGGCAAATGAGCGGAGCACCGCGTCGTCGGGCGCACCGACCGTCACCACCGTCAATCCCGCCGGTAGCCGTCCACAATCGGCGAGACCGGTCACCTGCGCAGGCTCGGCCACCCGGGTGGCGACCACCACCTGCGGCGAGGCCGACACCGGCGTCGCGTCCCCCACCGAAACACCCTGCGGCAGAGCACGATTGACGTCGTTGTAGACGGCGTCGGCGGTCACCGCGGTCGTCTCGGGCGTGAGCACGCTCAGCAGTTGCCCGGTGAACGCCGGAAACAGGTCGACGTCGGTCTTCTGCATGGCGTCGAGCAACTCCGGGTCGTCGCCGACGATCACCTCGCGCGCAACCCCGGTGCCGGTGTTGCGCAACGCTCCCGCATAGATTTCGGCCATCACGCGCATCGCGGGGCTCGACGACGATCCGACATGCAGTTCGGACGTCGAGGACGTGGTCGGCTGCGCACAGCCGACGAGCAGCACGAGCACCGCCACAGCGGTCAGCCCCACCGCCGTCAGCCTTGTCATCAGCGCCCCGTTCACCACCGCTTCACCGTAGCGTGTGGCCTCCCAACACTCAGACGCCCTCGGCGATGAAACCGGCGATCGAGTCGGCGATGAGTTGCACGGCGATCGCGGCCAGCAGCAGACCCGCGATCTTGGCCAGCAGAGTGATTCCGCCGACGCCCAGGATGCGGATGAGATAGGTCGAGTAGCGCAGGACCAGCATCACCACGATGTGCACGCTCACGATGGCCGCTGCGATCGCGAGGTAGCCGCCCGCATCGCCCGACACGGCACTGACCCCGACGATCACCGCCGCGATCGCTCCCGGGCCGGCGAGCAGCGGAGTTCCCAACGGCACCAGGGCGACGTTCACGTCCTCGGAGGCCTGTGGTGATCCCGCATTTCCCAGCCCGGTGAGCAACTGAAGTGCAACCAGCAGCAACAACAGTCCGCCCGCCCCCTGCAACGCCGGGATCCCGATGTGGAGATAGGTCAGGATCGCCTTGCCGCCGACCGCGAACACGCTGATCACGAGCAAACTCACCAACGGCGCCTGCCACGCGGCCCGACGCCGGTACTCGGGCGAGCGGTGGCCGACGAGGCTGAGGAACAGTGGGATCTGGCCCGGCGGATCCATGATGACCAGCAGGGTGATCAGCGTCGTGGTGTAGACCGTGACGTCGAAGGACACGGACGGAATCCTACAAAGTCGCCGCCCATCGCGAAGCCCCGTCAGTGGTCGGGTCGGTGACCAACCACGCGAGTAGCATCCATCACGTGCCCTCGATGCCGAACCTCCGTCCGGGCGGACGCGGCTTTGTCTACCCGCGGCGGGACAAGCCGCCGCTGCCGCGCATCCCGGTGCCGGTGGCACGCGCGGTGGTGGACTGCGCGGTCTATGTCGACGGCATCCGACAGCCGGGGCGGATCGGTTACAAACAGGCGCTGGCCGAGGTCCGAGAGTCCGGACAAGGTTTTGTGTGGCTGGGGCTGCATGCTCCCGACGACGAACAAATGGCCGGTGTCGGTGAGGCGTTCGGTCTGCACGAGCTCGTCGTCGAAGATGCCGTGCACGCGCACCAGCGCCCCAAGTTGGAGATCTACGACAACACCCAGTTCATGGTGTTGCGCACGGTCAAGTACGTCGAGCACGAATCGATGGAACACGCCAGCGAGGTGGTGGAGACCGGCGAGATCATGATCTTCGCCGGACCCGACTTCGTCGTGACGGTCCGCCATGGCGCCCACACCCACCTGTCAGGCGTTCGACGCAAACTCGAGGCTCGCCCTGAGCGGCTGGCGCTCGGCCCCACCGCGGTCATGCACGCCATCGCCGACAAGGTGGTGGACAGCTACCTCGCGGTGACCGAGCGGATGGAGGTCGACGTCGTCGCCATCGAAGAGTCGGTCTTCGGCAGGCAGAAACGCTGGCTCAACATCGACCCGGTCTACCTGCTCAAACGCGAGGTCCTCGAACTGCGGCGCGCTGTCCAACCACTGTCGGTGCCGCTCGCCCGACTCACCGACACCAACAATCCGTTGATCCCCAAGGAGATCCGCCGTCATCTGCGCGACGTCGCGGACCACCTCACCACGGTCGTCGAGCGCGTCGTCGAGTACGACGAGGTGCTCACCTCACTGCTGGATGCCGCGGCCGCGAAAGTCGGCATCCAGCAGAACACGGACATGCGCAAGATCTCGGCGTGGGTCGCCATCGGAGCAGTGCCGACGATGGTCGCCGGTATCTACGGCATGAACTTCGCGCACATGCCCGAGCTGGGGTGGCGCTACGGCTACCCGGCCGTCGTGCTGTGCCTCGTCGTCGCCTGCACCACCCTGTTCTGGGTGTTCCGGCGCCACCACTGGCTCTGATCAGGGATTCGCCGACGACCGATCCGCGTGCGTCACGTCGATCCCCGCCTCCGTCCACGCCTCCCGCAATGCAGCAGCACCCTTGAGGCGTACCCACGCGGCCTCGTTCGCGGTGATCGGCACGGCACGCAGCAGGCGGATCGAGTCCATCGGTTCTGTGAGAGGGACTTCTCCCAGGTCGTCGTCGTCGAGGAGGAACGCGGTGCTCGTCGCCGTGTCCCACAGCGGTTCACCCAGGTCGACCAGCGCATCGGCAGCCAGGATCAGCCCTTCCACCGCGGGTGCGGCCGCCACCGTCGCCATCCGCTTGTGCAGCCCCGGCAACGAGGAGCCCGCTGCCATACGCACCACCAACTCGGCGCGCGGCCCGCGCACCGGGTCGGCGTGGAGGTCGGTGGGGTCCGACATCGGGTGGCGCGAGCAGCCGGACGTCACGTACACGACCTGCTCGGACGTGGAGAATCGGAGGACGTCGACGGGTTCAACACCGAGAAAGGTGACCGACGCGCGCTGAGGTTCGACACCGATGCGATCCCGGAGAAACCGGCCGAGGGTATCGGTAACGGACTCGCTCACCTTGCACACACTAACGTGGGAACGGTGGTGCGAGTTCTGGCGGTGGCAGACGAGGTGGTGGAATCGCTGACCTTTGGCGTCGGACTCGACGCGAAACCCGACGTCATCCTCGGCGCCGGCGACCTCCCGTTCGACTACCTCGAGGTCCTCTCCGAGCTCTGTGATGCGCCGTGCGTCTTTGTGCCCGGCAATCACGATCGTGATCTGCACGGGTATCGCGAGGGTCGGGGCGGCTGGACGCGAGCCGGTCTTCCGACGTCGAACCCCGGACCCAACGGTGCCGTCAATGCCGACGGCCGGACGGTCACCGTCGGCGGTCTGCGCATCAGCGGGCTCGGTGGCAGCCGGCGCTACAACCCGGGGCCCAATCAGTACACCGACACCCAGCAGCGTCTTCGCGGCTGGCGTCTGCGCTGCACCACGGCACTGACCCGGGGAGATGCCCGCCCCGACATCCTGCTCACGCACAGCCCGGCCCGTGGAGTCGGCGACGCCGACGACGCGTGCCATCGCGGGTTCGACTGTTTCCATCCGCTGATACGGTCACTGGACCCGACATTGTTGGTCCACGGTCACGTCCATCCGTACGGCCGATCACCACGCGACCGCATGGTCGGCGAGGCGACGATATCCATGAACGTGGTCGGCTACTGCGAGTTCGACATCGAGCCGGGCACGCGCGAGTTCGAGGTGGTGAGACGACGACATGGCGCGTGACACCGGGTTTCCCGACGCTGACGCCGAGAACGACTTCGCCCGTCTCCGCCGACAGGCCGAATTGTCCCGTCTCGCACACTGGTTCACCCGCGCTCCGGCCGACGTCAACACGATCCTGCCGTTCGACGAAGTCGTCGCCGCTCTCGGCCGTACCGGCGAGACCGCGTTGGGCCTGCAGGTGGTCGAGGTGTCCTCGATCGTCGGAAGTGTCGACCGCACCAGGGATTTCGACCGCTACTTCCGGCCCACGTCATCACGGATCCGGGAACGGTGGCAACGACTCGCAGCAGCCCAGCGACGGGGCGAGTCGGTTCCGCCGATCCAGCTCTATCGCATCGGATCGATGCACTTCGTCATCGACGGGCACCATCGCGTCTCCATCGCCTTCGCGCGACATTTCACCACGATCGACGCCTACGTCACCGAGATCCACACCCGAATCTCACCGGAGGGCATCAATGCGCCGTCCGACCTCGTGCTCAAAGACCATCGGCGGCTGTTCCTCTCACGGGTTCCACTCACCGGTGCCCAGGCCGACGCCATTCGGCTCTCCTACCCGTTCGACTACGCCGAGCTCGCCGAAAACGTTGAGGCGTGGGGTTTTCGGCGCAGCCAGGAGACCGGTGAGTACCTGGGCCGAGTCGACGCCGCGCGACGATGGTTCGGCGAAGAGTTCCTGCCGGTGGTGCGCATGGCACGCCGCGCCGAGATCCGTCCCGACCTCGAGAGCGACGCCGAACTCTACATGTGGGTCGCATGCGAGCGATACCGATTGGTGCGCAAGCACATCTGGGACGACGACATCTTTGACGAACTGCGGGACCACTCGCGACGGCGGCGGAGATAGCGCTGGAAGTCCCTCCCGCCGGCTGAAGTGCCAGGCAACCTGCGCCCACAAAAAGTAGGGGAAGAGACTTCTTCCCCTACCCTTGGTGTCTTCCCCCAGAAAAATCTCGCGGACGACTTCGAACCTAGGGGAAGAAACTCTTCCCCTAGATTTTGCGAGCACGCCATGACGCATTTCCGCAGTTCAGGCGGCCGAAAGCAGTACTCTTCGCATCAGCGCAAGTTGGCGCCCGAACTCTGGTCGAACACAGCGACTTTGGCGGTGTCGAAGAACAGTTCGGCAGTCGAACCACGGCTGACCCTTGATTCCGGCGAGAGCCGCGCGATCATCTGACCGCCACCGAAATCCGCTCCCGAGTCGGCCGACAACTCGGTGAGCGCATCACTCGACGCACGCTCCGAGTCAACACTGAAGTAGGCGTAGGTGTCTGATCCCATCGACTCGAGGACATCGATGGTCGCGTTGAAGGTGCCGCCACGCGCACGCGTGGTCGCATCGAGAAGTGCCGCGTCCTCGAGGTGCTCGGGCCGGATGCCCACGAGCACGTCGCCGTTGCTGCCCACGTCGCCTGCCCGGGAGACCACCTGCTGGTGATCGTCGAGTGAGATTGTGCCGATGGCGGTTTCGATCCCCGCCGAGCCGAGTCGGCCCGGCAAGAAGTTCATCGACGGCGAGCCGATGAAGCCGGCGACAAACACGTTGGCCGGGTGGTTGTAGAGCTCCTGCGGTGTCCCGATCTGCTGAACGTAGCCGGCGCGGAGGACCACCACACGGTCGCCGAGCGTCATCGCCTCGGTCTGGTCGTGGGTGACGTAGACCGTGGTGGTGTTCAGTCGGTTCTGCAACTGGGCGATCTCCGCACGCATCTGCACACGCAGCTTGGCGTCGAGGTTGCTGAGCGGCTCGTCCATGAGAAATGCCTTGGGCGAGCGCACGATCGCGCGCCCCATCGCCACACGTTGGCGCTGGCCGCCGGAGAGGTTGGCGGGCTTACGATCCAGGTATTGACCGAGGTCGAGAATGCGCGCCGCTTCTTCGACCTTCGACGCGATCTGGTCCTTGGACATCTTCGCCAGGGTGAGCGGGAAGGCGATGTTGTCGCGCACCGACATGTGCGGGTACAGCGCGTAACTCTGGAACACCATGGCGATGTCCCGGTCCTTGGGCGCACGCTCGTTGACCCGTTGACCACCGATGCGCAGTTCGCCCGAGGTGATGTCCTCGAGGCCGGCGATCATGTTGAGCGTGGTCGACTTTCCACACCCGGAGGGCCCCACGAGGATCACGAACTCGCCGTCGGCGATCTCGATGTTCACCTCGTGGACCGCGGTCGAACCGTCGGGGTATTTCTTGGTGACGTTGTCCAGAACGATCTCTGCCATGGGTTATCCCTTCACGGCGCCGGAGGTGAGTCCGGCCACGATTCGACGTTGGAAGAAGAGCACGAAGATGATGATGGGGATGGTGATGACCACGGCGGCGGCGGCGATCGATCCCGTGGGTTCCTGGAACTGACTCGAACCGGTGAAGTTGGCGATGGCCACCGGAGCGGTGATCGCTCGTTCCGTCGACGTGAGCGACAGGGCGAGGAGCAGGTCGTTCCACGCGAAGATGAACACCAGGATCGCGGCCGTCACGACGCCCGGCGCGGCCAGCGGCGCGATCACCCGGGTGAACGCCTGCCATGGGGTGGCGCCGTCCATCTTGGCCGCCTTCTCCAGCTCCCAGGGGATCTCCCGGAAGAAGGCCGACAGCGTGTAGATCGCCAGCGGCAGCGCGAAGGTGATGTACGGCAGGATGAGTCCCGGCCAGGTGTCGAACAGGCCGAGACGACGCTCGATGTTGAACAGTGGTGTCACCAGCGAGATCTGCGGGAACATCGCGATCAACAGGGACGCCCCGATGAGCAGCTTCTTTCCGGGGAAGTCCAGCCGGGCGACGGCATAGGCCGCCATGGTGCCCAGGATCACCGCGATCAGCGTGGTGATCAGTCCGATTCCGATGGAGTTACGCAGGGCCGACGTGAACGAGCTGGTGTCGAAGATGCCCTTGTAGTTCTCCAGCGTCCACTCCTGCGGGATGAAGTTGCCGTCCAGAACCGTCGCCGGCGATTTGAAGGAGAGGCTGATGATCCACAGCAGTGGGATCACCGCGTACAGGATCACCAAGATGTTGGCGATCGACCACCACGCCTTGGATTTCGCACTGTGCTTCATGAACTACCTCCCCTCCTCGTCGCTACCCGGGGCGGCGGTGCCGAATCCCTTGATGAAGATGAACGCGATGATCGCGACGCAGACGAAGATGAGGATCGAGATCGCCGAGCCCACACCGAGGTTGAACGCCCCGAACAGGTTGTCGTAACCGAGGATCGACACCGAGTAGGTGTTGTTCGATCCGCTGGTCAACACGTAGATGTTGTCGAAGATGCGGAATGCGTCGAGCGTGCGGAACAGCAACGCCACCAGGATGGCCGGCTTCATCAGCGGAATGATGATGCGCCACAGCCTCGTCCACGCACCTGCACCGTCGACTTGCGCAGCCTTGAGCAGGTCGTCGGGTACCAGCGCCAGGCCCGCAAGAAGCAATAGCGCCATGAACGGCGTCGTCTTCCAGACCTCGGCCAGCACGATGATCGCCAGGGACGGCCATTGCTCGGTGAGCGGGGCGGTCCCGTCGGGCAGCAAGTTGGCCAGGTATCCGGTGTCCGGGGTCCAGGCGTAGTACCACGAGAACGCCGCCGCGACGGTGACGATGCCGTACGGGATCAACACAACCGTGCGAATAGTGCCCCTACCGAAGATGGTGCGGTGCATGACAAGTGCGATCGCCATACCCAGAACCAGTTCGATGGCCACCGACACGATCGTGATCCCGAGCGTCACCGAGAACGCCGTCCACCAATAACTGTCGGTCAGCACCGTGACGTAGTTGCTGAACCAGACGAACTCCCGCTCACCCGGCGCCGACAAGCTCGCCTTGTTCAACGAGAGCCAGACCGCGTAGAGGATCGGATATCCCGTGACGAGCAGCATCATGATCGCCGCGGGCGCGACCAGCCAGAAGGCCAGCCGGCGCTCCGCGGACTTGCCCTCGCTGATCTTGCCTCCGGCACTCGGGGTTTCCGGTGTGGCGGTCCGTTCGGCGACAGCGGTGGTGGCGGCCGATGCGGGGACCGCAGCTGCCGGTGAGGCAACCGTCGGCGACGCGACGGTGTCGGCATTCTGCGGTTCGGCATGCCCGGCGGACGCCGGCGGGGTCCAGATGTCCGAGTGCACTGGAGGAGTGCCGGACTCGTCCTTGCGCAACGGAATTCCGCCGGTCGCCGGCGGAGCGTCGTCGGGCAGTGCGTGCCGCCCGGCGCGTGGCCGGGAATCGTCACCGGTGTCACCGGCGCCTGGTTCGTCGACCGTGCCTGGTTCGTTGACGCTGCCTGGTTCGTGGTCTCCGGTTGTCACGGGATCAGCCCCTCCCCGTTGATCGCTTTCTGCACCGCATCAGCGAGTTCGTCGGCCATCGTCTCCGGGTCCCACTGCCCGACCGGACTCAACTTGGCCGTGACCAGCGTCGAAATGGATTGGTAAACAGGAGACTTGGGCCGGACTGCAGCGCGATTGGCCTCCAGCTGCTCCTTCACGTCGTCGGCCATCGGATAGGCGGCCCGGAACTCGGGATCGGAGTAGAGCGCCCCGATCACCGGCGGCGGTCCGGCTTCGAGCGCGAACTGCCGTTGCGATTCCGCCGAGGTGATGCACTGGGCGGCCTTGAATGCAAGATCCTGTTGCGCAGACGTGCTGGCGACCGCGATGTTGAATCCGCCCAAGGTGGTTCGCGACGGCCGGTCGCCGACCCCCGGGTACTGGGCGAAGTCGAAGACCTTACGTACCTCGGCATTCACCGGGGCCAGTTGCTCGTCGGTGGTGTCCTCCTTCGGCCCGTCGGCGTCGAACAGGTCCGCGTACTTCTTCACGTCCGGCAGGAAATCGACCGACCCGGCCGCCGCATTCGTCGCCATCCCCGAGAAGACGAACGGCCAGTTCACCTGATAGATGGCCTGCCCCTTCTCCATTCCGGTACGCGAGGACCCCTCGTCGGAGTTGGTGAGGGATGGATCGGCGCCCGGTGCCGTGGCGATGGACTTCATGATCTGCAGCGCGCGCACGGTGGCGGCCCGATGCTCTGGGGTGTCGACCAGCGTGACCTTGTCGGGGTTCTCCGGATCGACGACCTGGCCGCCGGCGCTCACGAGCACCGAATTGAACCAGACCATCAGGCCCTCATACTGCTTGCCCTGCACCATGATGTACGACGGTCCGCCGTCCGCAAGGCTCTTCTGGGCGTCGACGAGCATCCCCTCCCAGTTCTTGGCCGGACCTCTCGCGCCGATCGTCTTGAGGACATCCTTGCGGTACCACAGCAACTGGGTGTTGGTCGACATCGGGATCGCGAAGAGACGTTCGCGATCTTCGTCTTTCTTGCGCCAGGTCGCGGTTTCCAGCGGACCCCCAAGGGTGCGCGCGGTGACTTCGGCGGCCACCTGGTCGGGAACCGCCACCACCCAACCCGCATCGGCGAACTCCGCGGTCCAGACGACGTCCATGGACATCAGATCGAGACCCTTGTCGTTGCCGGCCAGACGTCGGGCCAACTGAAGTCGCTGGTCGTCGGCGTTTTTCGGCAGGACGGTGGTGACCACCTTGTACTCGCCGCCGGACTCCGAGGAACACCGGTCACCGATCTTGGCGAAGGTCGACGCACCGTCGGCGGGCGAATAGAAGTTGATGACCCCGGGTGAGTAGCTGTCCCCGCACGCGCTGATGATCGGCAGAGCCGCCGCGAGTGCTGCGACCGCGACGGTGGCCTTGCGCCCTATTCGTTTGGTTCCCATCGACTTTCGCGACTCAGTCGCGCCCACCTGTCTTGGTGGGCCTGCCTGTTCAGTTGGGGATCCCCGACGACTCGTACCACCAGCGCTGACCGAACTCCGCACGGAGCCTCCTCGATGTCGTACGCGGTGCAGCACGACGTGACCGCACCGTGAGCGTCTGGAGGGCTACGCTATACGGCAAGATTCGTGACATGCAACACATTCGGCATGGACGTGCCACATCGTCGCCGATTGTGATCGGGTCGTGTCCTGCTCGGCAGCGTCCGCGCAGCATCGGACTCGGATAACCCCTCGAGGGTCCTCAGACCGCCAGTCGGGCGAGCATGTCGCGGGCCTTCTCCGCGCTCTTCGGGTCGCACAGCACGTCGTATCGTCCGGCGACGAGCTGCATGGTCGACGCGAAATCGCGCTGACCCCGGGTCGCCGCGTACGGGATGGTGGCCGAGATCAGGCCGAAAATGATGCCACCGACGATGCCCACCAGGATCGGGACAAACGGTGAGCCGGTGAACACCAACGACACCAGCAGACCGAAGAAGAAGCCCAACCACGCTCCGGACACCACGCCGCCACCGATCACCTTGCCCCAGGTGAGCCGACCGATCACGCGCTCGACCTGCATGAGGTCGACGCCGACGATCGTCACGTCCTGCACGGTGAAGTGCTCGTCGGACAGGTAGTCGACGGCGCGCTGAGCCTCGGCATAGGTGGCGTAGGAACCGATCGGCCAGCCCTTGGGCGGAGTCGGCAGGCCCGGTGTCTGTTGGCCGGGTCGCATCGGATTGGTCATGTCGGGCTCCTCTGGATCGCACCTGTACGTGTGGCGCGCGACATCCCCAACACGACGGTCGGCGACACCGCACGCGGCGCCGTTACCACTACCCTTACTCCCATGGCGTCGGTGAGCAAGGTGTTCGTGGCCAGATTAGTCGGATTGGCCGTCCTTGGTCCTGATGGTGAATCCATCGGTCGCGTCCGCGACGTGGTGGTGAGCGTCCGACTCGTCGGCCAACAACCTCGCGCGCTCGGCCTCGCGGTCGAATTGACCACTCGCCGAAGAATTTTCGTTCCGATGCTGCGCGTCACCTCGATCGACCCCCAAGCGGTGACCCTGAACACCGGCAATGTCAGTCTCAGACGCCTGCATCTGCGCCCCGGCGAGGCCCTCGCGATCGGTCAGATCCTGGACAGTCACGTCAAGGTGAACGATCCCGACCTACCCGAACTCGCCGACGCCGAGGTGAACGTCATCGATCTCGGCATCGAGCAGACTCGGACCCGCGACTGGGTCGTGTCGCGCGTCGCCATCCGGGGTGGTCGTCGTGGCTTGCGGCGCCGCGGTGAAACACACGTCGTGGAGTGGTCGCATGTCAGCGGGCTGACCCAGAGCGCACTGAACCTGCCCGGCCAGGGAGTGGCTCAGGTCCTGCTCCAGTTCGAGGGCATGCGCGCCGCCGACGTTGCCAACGCCCTGCGTGAGCTACCGGCGAAACGGCGCGACGAGATCGTCGCGGCCCTCGACGACGAACGCGTCGCCGACGTGCTGCAGGAACTGCCGCCCGACGACCAAACCGACGTCCTCGCCCACCTCGATCGCGCGAGGGCCGTCGACATTCTCGAGGCCATGGATCCCGACGACGCCGCCGATCTCCTCGGCGAGCTGCCCAACACCGAGGCCGAGGCCCTGCTCGAGGAGATGGACCCGCAGGAATCCGAACCGGTGCGTCGACTGCTGCTGCATTCCCCCGACACCGCCGGCGGCATCATGACGTCGGAGCCCATCGTCGTGACCGCGTCGACCACCATCGCCGAGGCATTGGCCCGCGTCCGTAATCCGGACCTCACCCCGGCCGCTGCGAGCATCGTGTTCGTGGTCCGACCGCCCACCGCCACACCGACGGGCAAGTACCTCGGCTGCGTGCACCTGCAGGCGCTGCTGCGTGAGCCCCCGGCCAACATCGTCGGCGGCATCCTCGACACCGACCTGGCCAACCTGCGGCCCGAGGACTCCCTCGAGACCGTGACTCGGTACTTCGCGACGTACAACCTGGTCTGCGGGCCGGTCGTCGACGAACAGCGCCATCTGCTCGGCGCCGTCAGCGTCGACGACCTGCTCGACGAGATCCTCCCCCGCGACTGGCGCGAGAACGAGCCCGACGACGATGAGACCCCGACCGTCGGGCTGGGCACCCACGTACCCGGAGTGGGCCGCTCATGAGCGAGCAGTCCGGGCGCAAACTGGATCAGCCGAGCACGCGTCGAGGGATCTCGTTCAACCTCGACTCCGACATCGTCGGCAGCTATGCCGAGCGCATCGCCCGCTTCCTCGGCACCGGCCGGTATCTGGCGATCCAGACCGTCATCGTCATCGTGTGGGTGGCGCTGAATCTGATCGCGGTTTCCATCCGGTGGGACCCGTACCCGTTCATCCTGCTCAACCTGGCCTTCTCCACCCAGGCCGCGTACGCCGCCCCGCTGATTCTGCTGGCCCAGAACCGGCAGGAGAATCGCGACCGGATCGCGCTCGACGAGGACCGCAGCCGCGCCGCCCAAACCAAGGCCGACACCGAGTTCCTGGCACGCGAACTCGCCGCGGTCCGACTTGCCGTCGGTGACACCGTCTCCCGCGACTACCTGCGCAAGGAACTCGACGACCTGCTCGACGAGCTGACCGAACGCATCACCGCGGCCGGCGACGACGATTCGGCGAAGGCGGATCGCACCAGAAGGCGGTCTGAGTAACTTCCGAGGTCCAAGGACCGATCATCTGCAGGTGAGCACACAAAGCGACGGTTCCTGCATTGGGTCGTGCGACCCATATGTATGGTGGGTCACAGATTCGGGTCGCCCGTCCGTGTTCGGCATCGCGACCCGCAACGTTTTTCCAATGCGCTGTCGGGGGCGAATTGAGTGATGTGTGCGAGCAACGGAGCTGACGTGAGCGAGTCTGCACAAGCGTGCGGGATCGGCATCGTGGATGGGGCCGATATGGCGGGTGGCAAGCGATGAGGCCAGGTGACCTCTTCAGACGTGCCCAGGGCCCGCGTCGCCCGCTGCGGGTACCCCGGCGGGCCATCGGCGTCGCCACCGGCAGCGTGCTGGTGGGTGCGATGGTGCTCGGCACCGCCACCTCGAGTGCGCATGGCGGCGTGACCGCTGTCGCTGCCGAAGAACAGACACCCGTGGTGGTCGCCGCGGTAGTCGCGTCCGAGCCGGTCACCGTGCTCGGTTTCGCTCCGCCACCACCCAAGGCAGCGGCTGCGCTGACACCGCAGTTGCGGATCGCCACCGACCTGCCCAGCGGTCCGCTCGGTATCCCGGGCGTCGTCCTGCAGGCCTACAAACTCGCCGCAAATCGACTCGGAGCCGAGTCCCCGCAGTGCAAGCTGCCATGGTTCCTGCTGGCCGGCATCGGACGCATCGAGTCCAACCACGCGAGCAACGGGTCGGTCGACCAGTACGGCACCACCATCAACCCGATCGCCGGTCCCGTGCTCGACGGTTCACTGGCCGGCAACGCCGTCATCCACGACACCGACGGCGGCCGGATCGACGGCGATTCTGCGCACGACCGCGCCATGGGGCCGATGCAGTTCATCCCGAGCACCTGGGCGAGTTGGGGCTCCGACGCCAACGGCGACGGAAAGGCCGACCCCAACAACGTCTTCGACGCGACCTACTCGGCCGGACGCTATCTGTGCGCGGGCGTCTCCGACATCATGAACGACAGCAACAAAGTCGCCGCGGTGCTGCGCTACAACCACTCGATGGAGTACGTGGCCAATGTGTTGTCCTGGGCGGGGGCGTATGCGACGGGCGTTATGCCGACCAATCCGATCCCGGAACCGAAGCACGCGGCGTCGTCCTCCAAGAAGTCGTCGTCGAAGCCATCCAAGCCGTCCTCCTCCAAGAGCGGTTCGAAGTCGAATTCGTCCTCGTCGTCGAGCACCACCACGACCACCAAGCCCTGTGTGGTGATCTGCCTGCCCGACATCACCTTGCCGCCACTGCCCGGCCAGCCGCGCACGAGCCCCAAGCGGACGGCGCCCAATCCGGGCGCACGGCCGGCGAACCCGTCCGCTGGGCGTTCCACGCCGGTACCGGTGCGCTGAATCCCACGTCGGATGCCGCCGGTAAACTGGCGCTGATGACAACCGGAGTCGCACCAACGGAATCCTCGGTTCGCGCCGCCCTCAGCAAGGTCCGCGACCCGGAGATCGGCAAACCCATCACCGACCTGGGAATGGTCAAGTCGGTCTCGATCAACGACGACGCGAGTGTCGACGTGGCGGTCTACCTCACGACCTCCGGGTGTCCGATGCGCAACGAGATCGCCGAGCGGGTCGAGCACGCGGTCGCCGACGTCCCCGGTGTCGGCACGGTGCGCGTTGGCCTCGACGTGATGAACGACGAGCAGCGCACCGAACTGCGCAAGAAGCTGCGTGGCGACAAGTCCGAACCCGTGATCCCCTTCGCCCAGCCCGGGTCGCTGACGCGGGTCTATGCGGTCGCGTCGGGCAAGGGCGGTGTTGGTAAGTCGAGTGTGACCGTCAACCTGGCCACCGCACTCGCGGCACGAGGCCTCTCGGTCGGTGTGCTCGACGCGGACATCTACGGCCACTCGGTCCCGCGGATGCTCGGCAGCGACGCCAAGCCGACGCAGGTCGAGAAGATGATCATGCCGCCGATCAGCCACGACGTTCGGTTCATCTCCATCGGACAGTTCACCGACGGGAACACTCCGGTGACGTGGCGTGGGCCGATGCTGCACCGTGCGCTGCAGCAATTCCTCGCCGACGTCTACTGGGGCGATCTCGACGTTCTGCTGCTCGACCTGCCGCCCGGCACCGGCGACGTCGCCATCTCCATCGCACAGCTGATCCCGGGGGCGGAGATCCTGGTGGTGACGACCCCGCAGCAGGCGGCGGCCGAGGTTGCCGAACGGGCCGGCGCCATCGCGCTGCAGACCCGCCAGAAGATCCTGGGCGTCGTCGAGAACATGTCGTGGCTCGAACTGCCGGATGGCACCCGGATGGAGCCGTTCGGATCCGGTGGCGGCGAGCAGGTGGCGCAGCGGCTCACACGAGCAGTGGGCGCGCCGGTGGAACTGCTCGGACAGATCCCACTGGAGCAGGCGCTGCGCGAGGGCGGCGACGCCGGCGTCCCCGTCGTCCTGTCCGCGCCCGACTCACCGTCGGGGTCGGCGTTGCGCGCCGTC
>NZ_JBEXMX010000050.1:0-40605 GCF_040610755.1 Gordonia sp. NPDC003585
CCGCTGCGCGTGGTTCCGGCCCGTTTCGTCGGTGGCCTTGCCTCGATCGGGCTCGGTGGGATGGTGCTGGGCCGCGAAGGCCCGACCGTGCACATGGCCGCGGCCATCGGCGCCGCGACCGGCCGGCTGCTGAGAGCCGGCGCCGACGACATTCGCACGCTGCAGACGACGCTGTCGGGCGCCGGACTCGCGGTGGCGTTCAACGCCCCGGTCGCCGGCGGTCTGTTCGTCTTCGAGGAGATCCGGCGTCGGGTGCGCGTCGTCGACGTGCTGGCGGTGCTTGCGGCGGTGGCGTGTGCGGTCGGCTGCATGCGTCTGGTGCTCGGCGATCATCCGGACTTCGCGGTGCCGTCGGTCGACCGGCCGTCGCCCGCCGCGGTGCCGATCTTCGTCGTGTTCGGTGCGGTGGTCGGCGTCTGCGGAGTCGCCTACTCGCGGCTGACGGTCGTCTTGCTCGACGTCGTGGAGAAGATGACCGCGGTTCCGCGTGAGATCAAGGCGGCGGCGATCGGGTTGATCGTCGGCGGCGTGATGATGATCGAACCCCTCGTCGTCGGTGGCGGTGATGCCCTCACTCAGAAACTGTTGAGCGGGCACGGTTTTGCCCTGTCGACGGTGGTGATCTTTCTGGTGGTGCGCTTTGTCGCCGGGCCACTGTCGTATGCGGCCGCGACCCCGGGCGGGCTGTTTGCCCCCATGCTGGCGCTCGGTGCTCTGATGGGTTTGGTGGCCGGGCGCATCGTGGGGGTGTTCGACCCGGCGTTGGGCGACCAACTGACCCCCGCGCTGGTGCTCGTCGGTCTGTCCACTTTGTTCGCCGCGGTGGTGCAGGCGCCGTTCACCGGCATCGTGCTGGTCATCGAGATGACGTCGATCACCTCGGTGACGGTGCCGATGCTGGTCTCCGGCGTCGGTGCGGTGACCATTTCAGCGCTACTCCGAAACCCGCCGATCTACGACGAGCTACGGAAGCGGATGTTGGCTGGGCCGGGTGGTCGGTGACGTGTGACCCCACCGCTGCCTGAGCTGAGGTGCGAGCGAAGCGAGCCCTACCGCTCCCTGAGGTGCGAGCGAAGCGAGCCTCGGAGGGGCATGGTGAGACGACAATGGTCCTCTCACCAGGGGCTTCGAGGCTCGCAGGCTCGCACCTCAGCCGGCGGGAGGGGTATCGCCGGCGAGTTCGATCAGTGTGCGGACGGTGCGCAGGTTGCGGCCGGTGCCCGCGACTCCGAGCTTCTTGGCGATCACAGGGGCGGTGAGCTTCGACCGCCCCGCCCCTTCGCGGTACCGAATGTGCAGGTCGTTGCCGATGACTTTGACGTCGGTGTCGTCGTAGGGCGCCGCTTCGAACTCTTTGACCTTGGCGGCGGCGGGTTTTCCGGTGAGGCAGTAGAGGTAGGAGTACTTGTCGTCGACGACGTCGAACGGATGCGCGTCGAGCGCCCTCTGTAACTGTTCCGGCGTTCGGCTGATGACTTCGCGGAAGTATCCGAAGCGGTCTTCGATGGCCTTCTCCAGTGCGCGGTCGAAGGTGCTCGGCGCGCCCTTCGGCGTGCACAGCAGATTGCCCGACGCGATGTAGGTCGAGACATCGGTGGCGCCGAGTTCCTCTGCAATGGACCGCAATTCGGCCATGGGCAGCTTGGCGCCGCCGACGTTGACCGCACGAATCAGAACCACTCGCCTGGTCATTCGTGCTCCTCTGCCGGTCGGGTCGTCAGATCACGGTGGGCCGCGGCGGCGGGTCGGGTTCCGGCGGGCGCGGGGACGGGTCCGGAGTCGGCGGCGCAGGTGTGGGGATCGGCGGCTCGGCCGGGGGTTCGGGGATCGGCTCCGGTGCCGGGATCGGGTCCGGTGGGGGTTGTGGTGGGGGAACAGGCTGACTCATCGTCGTTCCTCTCGGCGCGCGGGCATTGGCGGCGCGGGCTCGGCCTGACCCCGACGCTACGCCTGCGTCGCTCCGTCGGCCACGACCACCGCAACCCCGGTGGTCAGCGAATCTTGGACAGATCGGTCCGGATCATCATGACGTTGTAGTCATCCCAGCGTGACGCCGCGAAGTACAGCATCTGTCCGGTCGAGCGCGGATGGATGTAAGGCGCGTAGAGGCCGTCGGTTTGCGATCGGGCGACGATGAGTCGTTCGCCGCTCCACGGGCCCACCGGGGACGGTGACGTGCGCAGCATGATGTTCCCGGCACGCTCGGTGAGCATCACGAACTTCCCGAGGTAGTTGTTGTAGGCGACCGTCGTCTCGCTCACCGGCTGGCGGATGATCGGGACCGCGGCGGCCGGATTGGGCGACCATCCGTTGCCGGCGAAGTACTCGTAGCGGTTCAGGTTCAGGATGTCGGCGGGCCGGACCCGTGCGATGAACGCCGCACCGTGCCGGCCATTGGGTGTGCCGTACTGGTAGACGTAGTCGCCGCTGCGCAGAAACGCACCCATCTGGAAGCGCCCGTGACCTGCCTGCACCTGCGGCATGCCCGGAATGCTGAGTTCGACGTTCGCGCGGATCGTGTTGTTGTTGGTCGTCCACGTCTGGCCGTTGTTGTACGACACCGCAATTGCCGAGAAGTTGGTCTCCCAGCGACCGGGTCCGGTCCACTTGTGGATCGACATGTAGTTCATGTACTGGACGCCGCCGATGGAGATGCCGCCGGTCGGGATCTTGCCGACCTCGGTGTTGCGCACCCCGATCGCGTTGAGCATCGGCTGGGCGAACGTCGGGTGCTGCGGTGTCACCGACGCTCCCGATCGCACCGATCCGGGGATGGCGTTCGGGAAGCTCATGCCCTTGTCGAGGTCGGCGGTGGGATTGCTGCGCAGCATCGTGTTGTGCCGCCAGACCATCTGCCCGGCGCATTTGCCCCAGGTGTCACCGAAGGCCATCAGGATCTGGCCGGAGCCGTTGTCCCACATCACGCCCACGTCGGTGGAAGTGATGGAGAAGCGCTTGTCGGTTCGGTTGGGGCTGCGCGGACCGGTGATCCACTGGATGGCCCGGCTGGGGCCCTTGAGCCGCGGCAGCGGACCTTGCGGCTTCTTGCCGTCTGCCCGGTAGCTGCCGAAGTCGAGGCTGCCCATGCCGAGCTGACTCGATCCGCTGCTTCCGGTGCTGCCGACGTCACCGCCGTGGAAGCCGGTGGCTGCACAGATCGATGCCTCGGCGGTGGGCGTCCCGACGACGACGCCGGTCAGGGCGAGCGCGCCGACCGTCGCGCCCGTGAGCGCCGACCGCAGAAGGCGCGGTCGGCGACGATCTGCCGCGCGGGGCAGCCAACCGGGTCGGAACATGGGAAAACCCCCTGTGAAGCCGTGACAGTTGTTGTCAGTGTTGCAGAAGTGATCACGGCGTGTGACCTCGGGAAGCCGGTCCGACATCCATGCGTGACCGTTTCCTGAGCATCTCGTGACCAGTCGCTGCATCCGTGACGGTACTTCGTTGCCCCGACCACCCCGACGGATACCGGGAAAAGAGTGCGTTGCGCGCGGTCAGGCTCTCGTCGCGACCGCGAAGGTACGCCGGAACGGCAAGACGGTGCCGGCTTCCTCGGGTACGAACTCTGCGGCGAGGCGTTCCCGCAGGTCGTCGGCGAAACGGGCGCGACTCTCGCCGTCGAGGGCCTGCAGGAAAGGTCGCAGACCGGTGCCGGAAATCCACTCGTACACCGGGTCGGGGCCATGCAACACATGCAGGTAGGTGGTCTCCCAGGCGTTGACGGTGAGTCCGCGCTGGGCGAAGAACGTCAGATAGTCATGCGGGGACACGGTCGGAAGACGCCGCACATCGTCGAGCTGCTCCCGGTACGGGTCGCTGCGCGCGAGTTCGTCGATGGTCCGGTGAGTGGCCGAGTCGGCGTTGTTGGGTACCTGAATGGCAAACGTGCCGCCGTCGGTGAGGCGTTCGAGCAGCCGGTCGATGACGTCGAACTGATCGGGAACCCACTGAAACGCCGCGTTGGAGACGAACAGGTCGGTGGGTCGTGACGGTGTCCAGGACACGAGGTCGGCGACGTCGTAGTTTGCCAGCGCGTCGGTGTTGTCCCCGATGGCGGTGTTGATCATCTCCGCGGAGGAGTCGACGCCCAGGATCTCGGCGCCTGGCCATCGTGCGCGGAGATGCTTGGTGAGATGGCCCGGACCGCAGCCGAGATCGACGATCGTCGACGGCTGGGTGGGAATCTGCGCGATCAGGTCGAGAAATGGGCGCGCGCGGTCGTCGGCGAACTGAAGGTAGCGAGTCGGATCCCAGACCGGCATGGTTCCGAGGGTAGCCGTGACCGGTGCCCGGCGGCATGTCGGAGGATGTTCGTCGCACCGACGATCGCAACGTTTGGCCCGGCGTCTACGCGCGCGTCGGCTTTTGCGTCCGCAGCGTTAAGGTGCAACAGTGACCGAATCGAACTCAGCTGGCGCGGCCGTTGTCGAGATCTCGACCGATGGCGCCTGTCTCGGTAATCCCGGACCGGGCGGCTGGGGAGCGGTCCTGCGGTATCGCGGCACCGAGAAGCGGATCTCCGGTGGTGAACCGGATTCGACGAACAACCGGATGGAGTTGACCGCCGCCATCGAGGGACTCGCGGCGTTGACCCGACCGTCGACCGTCGTGCTCTACACCGACTCGACCTATGTGCGTAACGGGATCATGAAGTGGGTCAAGGGCTGGCAGTCCAATGGCTGGAAGACCTCCGACAAGAAGCCGGTGAAGAACGCCGAGTTGTGGCGGCGGCTCGTCGACGAGGAGAAGCGGCACACCGTCGAATGGCGTTGGGTGAAGGGTCACGCCGGTGATCACTACAACGAGATCGCCGACGAACTGGCGACGTCGGCGGCCCGAGATGTCGCCGCGGGTGGCAGGGTGGCCGGCTGATGTCCCTCGCGGTGGCCATCGAGCCCGAGCGCGACGAGCACATCGTTGCGGCGGTCGAGAGCACTGGCGCGCAGGTGACCACGATCGACGAGGCGCGGGTTCTGGTGTGGATCGGCGGACCCGACGGGTTCCCCGAGCTGCCCGACCACATCGAGTGGGTCGCACTCAAGACCGCGGGCATCGAGGGATTTGTGCGTGCCGGCATCCTCGACGACCGTCGGCTCTGGACCAACGCGTCGGGCTTCTATGCCGAGAATGTCGCCGAACATGCACTGGCACTGTTGCTTTCCGGTCTTCGCCAGATCAACACGGCGGTGCTGCGGCATTGGGACCAGGCCATCGACCCCGCCGTTCGATCGCTGCATGGTTCGACGGTGACGATCGCCGGAGCGGGCGGGATCGGCGCGTCGCTGATTCCGCGACTGCGTGCGTGTGGTGCGCGGGTGATCGCGGTGAACCGGTCGGGTCGTGAGGTGGAGGGTGCCGACCGGACCGTGCCCACCAGCGAGATCGCGTCTGTGTGGCCGGATACCGACCATGTGGTGGTGGCTGCGCCGGCCACGCCCGAGACGCATCATCTGCTCGACGCCTCCGTGTTCGCGGCTCTGCCCTCGCACGCGTGGGTGGTCAACGTCGCTCGTGGTCCGCTCATCGACCAGGCTGCGCTGTACGACGCGCTCGTGGCCGGCGACATCGCCGGTGCGGCACTCGATGTCACCGATCCCGAGCCGCCGGCGCCCGATGATCCGCTGTGGTCGCTACTGAATGTGATCATCACTCCGCACGTCGCGAACCCGTCGTCGGGACTCACGCGCGAGCTGGCACCCTATGTGGCAGAGAATATTCGGCGATTCACTGCGGGTGACGAGTTGTTGTCGGTGGTGTCCACCGAACGTGACTACTGAGGTGTTCCATGATCCACAGCCCGATCGTCGTGATGGGGGTGTCGGGGTGTGGGAAGTCCACGGTCGGAGCGAAACTTGCTGCGCGACCAGATGTTCCGTTTGCCGATGCCGACGATCTGCACCCCGCGTCGAACATCGTGAAAATGGCTGCCGGAATTGCGCTCACCGACGCCGATCGATGGCCCTGGCTTGATCTGGCAGGTGAATGGCTTGCGGCGAATCCGCGCGGCGTGTTGAGTTGTTCGGCGTTGCGCCGGACCTATCGCGACCGGTTGCGCGCGCACTGCGCCTCGGCCTTCTTTGTTCATCTCGACGGTGATCGGTCGCTCATCGCGCGCAGGCAAGCCGACCGCCCTGGCCACTTCATGCCGGCGTCGTTGCTGGAGTCGCAGTTCCGGGACCTCGAACCGCTGGAATCCGACGAACCGGGCGTCGTCGTCGATGTCGGTGACGATCCCGACGCCATTGTCGACGGCCTGTACCAGCGACTCTTGCGTTAGAGCGTGCTCAAACGCCTAGCGTCGTTGTCATGAGTACGGAACACCTCATGGCCAGGGCGCTGGCGGCGCTCGGCGAGATCGACGGTCCGATGTCTGTGGAGGTCATCCATCGGTTGGTCGAGACCCCCGAGATCACTGAGCCGCTCGGCGTCGCAGAGGCGGCCGAGCTTCTCGATCTCTCCCCGCACACCTTGCGCTACTACGAACGCATCGGTCTCGTGACCGTTCCGCGCGACGGCACCGGGAATCGTGTCTACGACGACGCCGCGGTCCGACGGCTCGTCTTCCTGTCCCGAATGCGGCTGTCGGGCATGGCCATCCGCGATCTCCAGCACTACGTCGAACTCGTCGATCAGGGGGACGAGACGGTCGGGGAGCGGCTGGAGATGCTGCTCGAACACCGCGACACCGTGCGACGTCAGATCGCCGAACTCACCCTGTCGCTAGCCGCTACCGAATACAAGATCGCCACCTACGGAGGAAGGACACAACCATGACCACAACACTCACCGCCACCCGCCGCATCGGCGACCTCGACGTCGCACCGCTCGGATTGGGTTGTATGGGAATGAGTTTCGCCTATGGTCCGGCCGACGAGTCCGAGGCGCTGGCGACGCTCAACCTCGCCATCGACCGTGGCGTCAACCTGCTCGACACCGCCGACATGTACGGCGGCGGCGCCAACGAGCGCTTGCTGGCGAAGGTGCTCGCGGATCGTCGTGACGAGGTGGTGCTCGCGACAAAGTTCGGCATCAAGACCAATCCCGACACCGGCTATCCCGCCGGGGTCGACGGATCGCCGGGGTACGTCAGGCAGGCGGTCGAGGCGTCGCTGCGTCGGCTCGGCGTCGACGTCATCGACCTCTACTACCTGCACCGAGTGGACCCGACGCGGCCGATCGAGGAGACGGTGGAGGAGATGTCGAAGTTGGTCGCCGAGGGCAAGGTGCGCAATCTAGGCCTGTCCGAGGCGAATGCAGATTCTCTGCGACGGGCGGCCGCAGTACACCCGATTGCGGCGTTGCAGTCGGAGTGGTCGATCTTCAGCCGCGACATCGAGGTGTCGGATGTGCCGGCGGCGCGCGAGGTCGGTGCGACGATCGTCCCCTACAGCCCGCTCGGCCGGGGCATGCTGACCGGCGCGGCCAAGGTCGCCGAGGGTGCGGACTTCCGGAAGACCCTGCCCCGCTGGCAGGGCGCGAATCTCGACGCCAATCTTGCTCTGGTGGAACAGATTCGGGGTATCGCGGATGAACTGGAAGCAACTCCCGGTCAGGTAGCGCTCGCCTGGGTGCTGGCCCGCGGCGACGACGTGGTGCCGATCCCGGGCACCAAACGCCGCACCTACCTGGAGGAGAATCTGGGTGCCGTGGACGTGCAGTTGTCGGCGGAGCAACTGGATCAATTGTCGCGTCTGGAACCGGCGGGCGATCGCACCCCGGACATGGAGTGGGTGGCGGGGCGGTCGGCGTGAGCGTGAGCAGTTTCTAGAACACGTTCTCGTTTTGGCTTCGGACGTGGCATCCTCAAGGCGTGATTCTCGACAGATTCCGAATCGACGACAAGGTCGCGATCGTCACCGGCGCGGGCCGCGGACTGGGTGCGGCCATCGCTGTCGCATTCGCGGAGGCCGGTGCCGACGTGGTCATCGCGGCCCGCAGTGAATTCGAGCTCGACAAGGTGGCCGGGCACATCGCCGACACCGGGCGCCGGGCGCGGGTGGTGGCGACCGATCTCAGCAACATCGACGCCGCCGCGAGTCTCGCCCAGATCGCGGTCGATGAGTTCGGCCGGCTCGACATCGTGGTGAACAACGTCGGTGGCGCCATGCCCCGACCGTTGCTCGACACCACACCCGAGCAGCTCACCGGTGCCTTCGAGTTCAACGTTGCCAACGCCCACGCGCTCGTCACGGCGTCGGTGAAACACATGTTGGCGACGGCCGACGGCGGATCCATCATCAACATCACGTCGACGATGGGGCGGCTGCCGGGCCGCGCCTTCGCCGCGTACGGCACGGCGAAGGCCGCGCTTGCGCACTACACGCGGCTCGCCGCGATGGACCTCAATCCGCGTATCCGGGTCAATGGCATCGCACCCGGGTCGATCCTGACGTCGTCGCTGGAAGTGGTTGCCGCCAACGACGAGATGCGGGCGACCGTCGAGGGCGCCACGCCGCTCCACCGGCTGGGTGAACCCGAAGACATCGCCGCTGCCGCGCTGTACCTCGCCTCGCCGGCCGGTGCGTACCTGACCGGCAAGATCCTGGAGGTCGACGGCGGACTGATCGCCCCGAACCTGGACCTGCCCATCCCGGATCTGTAGTCGCTCAACTGCAGAACCACACACCCGGAACTCCCATTTACACACGAGATTCCATGTGTAGATGGGAGTTCTCGGTGTGTCCATCAACCGGGCCGCTCGTTGCGTTCGGCTTGCGCGACGAGGGTGGCAATCCGCTTGGTCTTCGTCTCCGGACGTTTGGCGAACGCGAGTTGGCTGAGCCCGAATTTGCGCGCGCTGGGTGGGAAGGCATCCCAGTTGGCGCGGGCGGTCGGGTTGGCGTCCAACGCTGCGGCGAGTTCGGGAGATTCGATCAGCGCCTCCGCGTCGTCGAGCAGATTCCAGAGCCCGCGGGCCTTGGCGTCGTCGATGACGGCCTGCCCCGGCGGTTGCATCCGCCCGGATTCGACCAGCGCGGTGACCCGGGCCTTGTTGGACGCGGCCCAGGCGCTGTTGCGTCCGCGGCGCGTGAACCACATGCCGCGACGATGATCGTCGATGGTGCGGGTGTGACCGTCGATCCAGCCCCAGCAGAGAGCTTCCCGGACCGTTTCGTCGTAATCGAGAGGTTCGCGGCCGGAGTCTTTGCGCCAGAACACAAGCCAGACACCCGAGGAGTCGGCGTGGTTGTCGCGCAGCCATTCTCGCCATTCGTCGAGGGTGTCGGCGACGAGGTGCGGGGCGTCGGGGTCGGCCATGCCCGTCAGCGTAGCCGGGTGCGTGCGATGCGTCGGTACAGTTGAGTTGTGGACCAGGTCCTCAACTTCGCGCAAGACTATTGGTGGCTGATCTTCCCGATCGGCGGGGTTGTCGGGGGCTGGGCCGGACACATTGCGCGGTACAACGAGAAGCGGCGTCAGGACAAGATCGAACTCGCCAAGATCAAGGCGAATGCGCAATCCGAGCAGATTCGGCTCACGCAAGCGTCTGCCGAGCAGATCGCCAAGGTGACCACACGCCATGACGGGGTCAATGAGCGATGGTTCGGCTACGAACTCGACCTGGCCACCCTCATCGACTTTCCGCTGATGACCGACATGCGCGAACCGCTCACCTTGGCATTTCACCGTGCGAAGGTGCGGGCCGACGACCTGCGGCCCGCATCGTCGACGGAAGTGATGGAACCGCAGGACTTCGCGGAGTATCGGGACGCGGTCGGCGATTACGCGGCAGCGTTCGAGGCGGCCGAGCGAGAAGCGCGGCGTCGTCGGCAATCGGACTTCTCGCCTGTCGAACGTGAGCGACTCGAGCGCGCACGCCGATTGGTCGCCGTGGCTGGTGACAGTGGTGCGACGCCAGCAGAGCGGCAGGCGGCCTATCGGAAAGCACGGGCAGAACTCGACGGACTCATCGACGTGCCCGCGCCGGCGGCGCAGGAATTGGAACGACGGATCGCGGGGGAGTTGGAGCGCGGGTCGGGGTAAGCGGGATTCGTTGGTGGTTGCCGACATTGTCGGGTCGCGAGGCCCTTCGAGGCTCGCTCCGCTCGCACCTCAGGGAGCGGTAGACGATGCGGACACCGCTGGACGCAACTCGATCAGGGGATGGGTCACTCCGTCTCCAACGCACCCGCGAATTGGCTGCGGTACAGGCGGCAGTAGGCGCCGCCGGCGGCGAGGAGTTCGTCGTGGTTGCCTTGTTCGACGATGTGCCCGTCCTCCATCACGACGATGACGTCGGCGTCGCGGATCGTCGAAAGCCGGTGCGCGATGACGAAACTGGTGCGGTCGGTGCGCAGGTTGGCCATCGCCTGCTGGATGAGCAGTTCGGTGCGGGTGTCGACCGAGCTGGTCGCCTCGTCGAGGATGAGGATCGTCGGCTTGGCGAGGAAGGCGCGCGCGATGGTGATGAGCTGCCGTTCACCTGCGCTGACACCGCCGCCCTCGTCGTCGAGGACGGTGTCGTAACCGTCGGGCAGGATGCGCACGAAGTGGTCGACATGACTCAGGCGGGCCGCCTCGAGAACCTCTTCGCGGGACGCGGTGGGGTCGCCGTAGGCGATGTTGTCGTAGATGCTGCCACCGAACAGCCACGAGTCCTGCAGCACCATCCCGGTGCGTTCGCGGAGGTCGTCGCGGGTCATGCGGCGCGCGTCGACACCGTCGACTCGGATCACGCCTGCGTCGATGTCGTAGAACCGCATGATGAGGTTGACCAGCGTCGTCTTGCCTGCGCCGGTCGGCCCGACGATCGCGATCATGTGTCCAGGCCGCGCCACGAGTGACAGGTCTTCGATGAGCGGTTTCTCGGGAACGTAGCGGAAGTCGACGTGGTCGAACTCGATCAGCCCGTGGCCGTCGGAAGGGGTCTGCGGGTCGGCGTCGTCGGGTGTTTGTTCGTCGGCGTCGAGGATGTCGAAGATGCGCTCGGCCGACGCCACGCCGCTCTGCATCAAGTTGATCATCGAACCGATCTGGGTCAGCGGCTGCGTGAACTGACGCGAGTACTGGATGAACGCCTGCACCTCGCCGAGGCTCAACGCGCCGGATGCGACGCGCAATCCGCCGACCACCGCGACCGCGACGTAATTGAGATTCCCCAGGAACATGATCGTCGGCATGATGGCGCCGGAGATGAACTGCGCGCGCCAACTCGATTGGTAGAGCTTCTCGTTGCGTTCGTCGAAGGTGTCTTCGATCTCGCTCTGCCTGCCGAATGCCTTCACCAGTTCGTGCCCGGTGAACGCCTCCTCGACCTGCGCGTTGAGCTTGCCGGTCGACGACCACTGGGCCATGAAGTGCGGTTTGGACCTCTTCGCGATGAACGCGGTCGCACCGACGGCGAGTGGGATGGTGATCACCGCGATGAGGGCGAGCAGCGGCGAGATCCAGATCATCATGATCAACAGCGCGATGACGGTCAGCACCGAGTTGAGGAACTGGGAGATGGTCTGCTGCAGGCTCTGTGAGAGGTTGTCGAGGTCGTTGGTGACGCGGCTGAGCAGGTCGCCGCGGGGCATGGAGTCGTAGTAGCGCAACGGAAGTCGATGGACCTTGGCCTCGACATCGGCCCGCAGTCCCCGGATGGTGCCCACGACGGCGATGTTGAGCAGATAGGCCGCGAGCCAGGCGAGCACGGCCGACCCGACGTAGAGGGCCAGCACGATGATCAGCACCTTGCCGACCTCGCCGAAGTCGACGCCCACTCCCGGCGTGAGATCCATCGACGACACCATGTCGGCGAACGTGTCCTGGCCGCGTGCGCGCAGGCCGTCGACCACCTGCTCCTTGCTCATGCCGGCGGGCAGCTGCGAGCCGACGACGCCGTCGAACACGAGGTCGGTGGCATGCCCCAGAACCCGTGGGGCGATGGCGGTCAGGATCACCGACGCGACGATCGCGGTCAGGATGATCACCATCGCGATCCGGTACGACGCGAGCAACCGAACGAGTCGTTTCATCGACGGGCCGAACGATCGCGGCTTCTCGCCGGGAGCGCCCATCATCGGGCCGGGGCCCGGTCCGCCCGGGCGCGTCACGATCCCTCCTGCAGTGCGAGTTGGGAATTGGCGATCTCGGCGTAGGTCTCGCAGGTGTCGAGCAGTTCGTCGTGCCGTCCGATCCCGACCACGCGCCCGCGATCGAGGACGACGATCTGGTCGGCGTCGACGATCGTCGAGATGCGCTGTGCGACAACGATGACCGCCGCGTCTCGGGTGGCCGGCCGCAGTGCCGCGCGCAGCCGGGCGTCGGTGGTGAGGTCGAGCGCGGAGAACGAGTCGTCGAAGAGGTAGACGCCGGGACGCCGGATCAGGGCGCGGGCGATGGCCAGGCGTTGTCGTTGCCCGCCGGAGACGGTGGTGCCGCCTTGCGCGATGGGGGTGTCGAGACCCTCGGGCATGGCTTCGACGAAGTCCTGGGCCTGTGCGACGCGCAGTGCTTCCCAGATCTCGTCATCGGAGGCGTCCGGTTTACCGTGTCGGAGGTTGGTCGCGACGGTCCCGGAGAACAGGTACGGCCGCTGCGGCACCAGACCGATGGCAGCGCGCAGGACGTCGGGGTCGAGGTCGCGTACGTCGGTGCCGCCGACGAGGACCGAGCCCGACGTGACGTCGATGAGACGCGGTACCAGGCTCAGCAGGGTCGTCTTGCCCGATCCGGTGGAGCCGACGATCGCGGTGGTGGTGCCCCGTTCGGTCTCGAAGGTGATGTCGCGCAGCACGGGATCGTCGGCGCCCGGGTACCGGAACTCGGCGGCCCGGAACGAGACGGTCGACGGTGCGGTCGCGAAATCGACGGGCTTGGCGGGCGGCGACACCGACGTCTCGGTGTCGAGCACCTCGCAGATCCGCTCGGCGCAGACCGCTGCGCGCGGCGCCATCATCGCGAGGAAGGACGCCATCATCACCGACATCATGATCTGCATGACGTAGCTGATCATCGCCGTGAGTGCGCCGATCTCGACGCTGCCGTCGGCGACCCGGTGACCACCGAACCAGATGATCGCGACGATGGTGACGTTGGTGATGAACAAGACCGCCGGAAAGGCGAGTGCCATCATCCGGCCGACGCGCAGTGTTGCGTCGGCCAATTGATCGTTGGCGACCGAGAAGCGTTGCATCTCAAAGCGTTCACGCACAAAGGCGCGGACCACCCGGATGCCGGTGATCTGCTCGCGCAGGATCTGGTTGACCTTGTCGATGCGGTCTTGCATGACCCGGAACCCGGGAATCATCCGCGCGATGATCAGGGCCATCGTGACGCCCAGCACGGGCACCGCGACCACCAGCACCCACGAAAGACCCGGTGCCACATGGATTGCCATCGCGATGCCGCCGATGCACATGATGGGGGCCATCACCAGGATGGCGGTGCTCATCACGATCAGCAGCTGCACCTGCTGGACGTCGTTGGTGGTGCGGGTGATCAGCGACGGCGCGCCAAATCTGCCGACCTCCCGCGCGGAGAAGGTGTTCACCCGGTGCAGCAGGTCGTGCCGGATGTCGCGACCGGCACCCAGCGCGGCGCGTGCACCCCAATACTGGGCGGTGATCGAACACACCACCTGCGCGATGGTGATCGCCAGCATCCAGCCACCGATGCGAAGGATGTAGTCGGTGTCGCCCTGCGCGACGCCGTTGTCGATGATGTCGGCGTTCAGCGTCGGCAGATACAGCATCGCAGCGGTCGCCACCAGTTGGAGGGTGACGACCAGCACCATGTTCACGCCGTAGCGCGACAGGTAGGTGCGAATGAGTCGCGTCAGCATCTTGTCGTCACTTCGCCGAGGCTAGCAACAGGGTGCGACAGGCTGCCACGGGTTTGTTTGCCGCCCGACTCCGTGAGGTCCCTCGACGGGCCCTTCGTGGCTCGTCGCTATCGCTCCTCGCACCTCAGGGAGCGGTGGTGGCCGGCACGAGAGGCACCGCGGCCTCGCCGCTGTAGGTGAGGAAGGTGAACGACTCCTGGAAGTAGAGGTTCACGGTGTCGGCGTCGTGCGAGTCGTAGCCGATGGACACATCCTGGCCGATGGTGAGTTCGAAGTCGCCGCCGCGTGTGCTGAGGACAAACGCGCCGGTGATGGCGGGTGCCCACACGATCTCGCCGTCGATCAGCCGCTGGATGTGCTGCCGGATCGGGTAGCCGTGGTTGGAGGTCTCGTTGACCAGGTTGTAGACGTCGGCGGAGAGCGCGATCGAGTACGGACCGTCGACCGACGCGAGTTTCAGGGTCGACAACGCCAGGCTGAACGCCTCCGGGTAGTCGCGGACGTCCTCGGGCAGCGTGATCGGGTTGGCGGTCGCGTCGACACGGATGCCGTCGATCCCGGCCGCCGCGTAGCTCTCGAAGATGGCGCGGTCCTCGGCGAGCGCGAGGTCGCGGGCGGCGTCGACGACCGGATCCCAGTCGGAGTCCTGCGCACCGCGGTCGACGTCGTCGATGGCCTCGCGAGTGACGGTGAACGGCACCTTCAGTTCCACCAGCGACTGGGTGTGCCGGGTGAACGCCTGAATGCCGTCGGCCGGCGCGTCGATCTTGGAGCGGTGGCCCAGCGTCACCGACGCGGTGTCGAGGCCGAGGGGTCCCTTCACGTCGACGAGGCGACGACCCGCGCTGTTGCGTTTGAAGGAACGCGTCGCCTCCTCTTCGATCTCGGCCCAGGCGGCCTCGGAGATCGGCGCGAGTTCGCGATGCAGGTTGTTCATGGTCACTCCTCGTGTCGGTGTGGTCAGCGTAGGGAGCCGATGCCGAGCGAGCCGTCGGCGGGCCGGAGGCGAATGGGTTGTTCCGCGGGTGCTTCTTCGGGTGGCGCGGGTGGTAGGTCGTCGAAGAAATCGATTGTCGGGGTGAAGAATTGGGACCCGGACACCGCGGTGGTGAAGTCGAGTAGGCGGTCGTAGTTGCCGGGCGGGTCGCCGATGAACATCTTGCGGAGCATCTCTTCGGTGACGTCGGGGCCGGCGGAGTAGGCGATGTAGAAGGTGCCGCTCTCGCCCGCGCCGGACACGTCGCCGTAGGGCATGTTGTCGCGGACGATGTCGATCTCCTCGCCGTTCTCGTCTTCGACGACGTTGAGGGCGATGTGCGAGTTGGTGGGCTTCACGTCGTCGGCCATCTCGACGTTGTCCAGCTTGGTGCGGCCGATCGCGGCTTCCTGCTCCTCGGTGCTCAGTGCGGTCCACGCGGTGAAATCGGTGACGTAGCGCTGGATCGCGACGTAGCTGCCACCGGCGAAGTCGGGATCTTCGTCGCCGACGGTGATCGCGTCGATCGCCGCCTGACCGACCGGGTTCTCGGTGCCGTCGACGAACCCGATCAGATCGCGCAGATCGAAATACCGGAACCCGTGTACCTCGTCGACAACGGTCACGGCGTCGCCGAGTGCGGCGGTGAACTTGCGACCGAGTTCGTAGCAGAGGTCGAGTTGGTCGGCCTTGATGTGCAGCAGCAGGTCACCAGGGGTGGCCGGGGCGGTGTGCACCTCGCCCTCGTAGGCGACGAACGGTCGGAGGGACTGCGGACGCGGCCCGTCGAACAGGCGGTCCCAGGCCTGCGAGCCGATCGACACGATCCCGGCCAAGGCCATGTCGGGCGCACGCGACGACACCGCATTGGTCAGGCTCGGTACCTGCCCGAGGAAGTCGCGTACCTGCGCCTCGCCGCCCTCGTTGATGACGAGCACGACGAAGATCGCGGTCTTCGTCTTGCGCGTGAGGATGGTCTGCGGCACCGGCACGAGATCCACCCTATCGGACCCGGTGGTCGCTGTGGTGACGATGGGTTAGCTGTGAAAATATTGGTGAGGCAACCCTTTTCGGATCACCTCACTCTAGTCGGGAATCCCGAGTATGAGACTGCCGATCTGACTGTCCTGGGGCGCTCCGGCTGTGATTGCTGTCGCGATATTCGTTCCCACTGATCCTCCGACCAGCCCTTCCAATAGGTCACCCGTGGCCGGCTCGTCCTGGCGTCGATCGAAGGCACGCAGCTCATGCAGCTCATCGTCTGTGATCCGCTCTGGCCACGCCGCGACAGTCAACCAGGACGCGGGTGCATCGCTTGGTTGAACGAGTCGACTAAAGGCTGAGACTTCGCGATCGAGGGCTTCGACTCGACGAATGCGGCGGTCGTCGACCTCGACCAGTTCGTTGGCGCGCGCTCGCATTTGACCCCAAATTGCTCGTTCGTCGGCTGCGCCGAGGGTTATGGGCTCCCCGGGGTCGAAGTGATCTACTGACGTTTCTCCATCGGTGATCCACGCCCACGCCATTGACCACGACGGTGAGTGCGGGACACGAGGATTTCTGGCCACATTGGACGACCAGTCGTGCAGGCCCCCCAGCTTCTTGCGTTGGCTTGCGATCGGCCGATGGGGCCGCACGGGAGGGCGCGAACCCCTGCCTCGTGCCTCGATGCCGTGCCACCCTGCGCCCGTTTGGACGATGAAGTCGGGCCGGCTACCGTTCGCGACATGCAGCGGATGGCCTGGTGGGAGGCGGTCGGCATCGAGTAGTCCGTGTCGAGGATTCCAGTGGTAACTGGTCGCAGAGCCCAATGCGATACACAAGCCGAGTGATTCCGTGAGAAATCGCGACATGTGACTTGGGCATGACATGGCAGCGCCACTCCAGCTCAGAGGCAGCCCCGCGCGCCAGTTCGTGTTCTCCATCAGCAAGGCGGTCTCGGCGGCGACGGTCAGCAAGGTCGGTGGAGCATATGGCCTTCGGACCACGAAGGCCGAAACAAACGGCCACGTGGCCGGGTCAGATTGCCACGTCGTTGTGCCGGTGAAGTTCCAGGTTCCACCAGGGTCTGCCGCTGTCGGCACTCCAGTGCGTGAATAGTTGCGAACGCTTACCTCTGCCACTGCCTGCGCCGTCAGACCCGCCCTGCGACCGCCCGCCCCGCGGCGCGGCCGGAGAAGATGCACCCACCGAGGAAGGTGCCCTCGAGCGCGTTGTAGCCGTGGACGCCGCCGCCGCCGAAGCCGGCGACTTCACCGGCCGCGTACAGGCCGTCGAAGGCACTGCCGTCGGGCCGCATCACCTGGGCGTCGAGGTTGGTCTCCAGGCCGCCCAATGTCTTGCGGGTCAGGATGTTGAGGCGGACGGCGATCAGCGGGCCGTGTGCCGGATCGAGCAGGCGATGCGGCTTCGCTACACGAACCACCTTGTCGCCCAAGTACTGTCGCGCATTGGTGATCGCCATCATCTGCGCGTCCTTGGAGTACTTGTTGTCGAGTTGTGCGTCGCGGGCCGAGATCACCCGTTCGATCTGCTGCAGGTCGAGGGCCGGCCCACGCGCGATCTTGTTCATGCCGGCCACGAGTTCGGGCAGGTTGTCGGCGACCACGAAGTCGACGCCCTTGTTCTTGAACGCGTCCACCGGGCCGGGCGCACCCTTCGCGAATCGGCTCTTCGCCGCGAACTTCAGATCCTTGTTGGTGATGTCGGGATTCTGTTCGGAGCCCGACAGTGCGAACTCCTTCTCGATGATCGACTGGGTCAGGATGAACCACGAGTAGTCGTGACCGGTGGCGAGGATCTCACGCATCGTCGAATTGGTGTCGAAGCCGGGGAAGTTGGGTGGCGACAACCGGTTTCCGTTGGCGTCGAGCCACAGGGACGACGGCCCCGGGATGATGCGGATGGCATGGTCGGGCCAGATGGGATCCCAGTTGTTGATGCCTTCGGTGTAGTGCCACATGCGATCTCGGTTGACGATGTTGGCGCCGGCATCCTCGGCGATCCCGAGCATGCGGCCGTCGACGTGGGCCGGGACCCCGGAGATCATCGTCTTCGGTGCCGGGCCCAGTCGTTCGGTGGGCCAGTTCTTGCGGATGAGGTCACGATTGTGGCCGATCCCGCCGGAGGTGACGATCACCGCTCCGGCTCGAATCTCGAAGTCGCCGACCACTTCTCGGCTCGACGCCTTGCCGCGGTCGAGATCGGTGGGGGCCAGCAGCGACCCGCGCACGCCGACCGCCGCGCCGGTGCCGTTCTCGCCTTCGACGATCAGCTCGTCGACCTGATGGCGGAAGCGGAACTCGACCAGTCCCCGCTTCTCGGCCTCGAGCACTGGTTCGGCGAAGATGCGCACCACCTCCGGCCCGGTACCCCAGGTGAGATGGAAGCGCGGGACGGAGTTGCCATGGCCGTCGGCGAATCCGCCGCCACGTTCGGCCCACCCGACCACGGGCGTGAAGCGCAGACCGAGGTCGTGCACGTACTGCCGCTTCTCGGTGGCCGCGAACTCGACGTAGGCGCGGGCCCACTGCCGGGGCCAGAAGTCCTCGTCGTCGCGGTCGAAGCCGGCCGACCCCATCCAGTCCTGCAGCGCGAGTTCGGCCGAGTCGTGGATGCCGAGTCGGCGTTGCTCGGGACTGTCGACGAGGAACAGGCCGCCGAGCGACCAGAAAGCCTGGGCGCCAAGGTTGTTGCGATTCTCCTGATCGACGACGATCACCTTGCGACCGGCCTTCGTCAGCTCATGTGTGGCGACCAATCCGGCAAGTCCGGCACCGACCACAACCGCGTCGGCCTGCTGCTGCGTCAACGTTCTCTCCCCTCACGAGATGGCTCAAACACTAGTCCTCCCCGTATGGCGGCCGTGGTCAGAGTGAGATCGTCGCGTAACGATCGAACCAGGGCTGTGCCTCTTCGAGGGCGGCGGCGAGGGTGAGCAGATCGCCGTCGGCCCCGAGCCGGCCGACGAACTGAACGCCGAGGGGCAGTCCGTCTGCGGTCCAGTGCAGCGGCACGCTGATCGCGGGCCGGCCGGTCAGGTTTGCCAGTTGGGTGTAGGGCACCCAGCCGAGGTTCTCGGCGATGAGGTCGTCGAGTACCCCCATCCGCGACAGGATCGAGCCTCCGCGCACCCGGGCGATGATTCGCGATGCCCGCTGCAGCAGCGCGGGCGTGGTGGTGGCCCCGATCCGCAGCGGTGGGGTGGCCAGGGTCGGGGTCAGCAGGAAGTCATGTGTCTGGTGGAACCGCTCGAGCGCGAGCACATGGTTGTTGACGTTGTTCAGCGCGGTGAAGACGGGCACCACCCCCGCCGAGCGGCCGATCTCGGCGACCGCGAGCGTGTCGGCCTCGAAATCCGAGTCGGTGGCGCCGGTGAGGCGTTTGGCCTCGGCGACCTGATCGGCGACCTTCGCGAACCAGATGGTGAGGAAGTCCTTGGCAAGGGCTGCATCGTCCTGCGGTGGCGTGACCTCCTCGACGTGATGGCCCATTTCCTCGAGCAGGCGCGCGGCGTTCTGAACGGCGGTGATCGCTTCGGCGTGCGGGTCGGGATTGATCGCCGACGCGGTCGAGAAGCCGATGCGCAGTCCGCGCGGCCGGTTCGCGATCTGCTCGGTGAACGGTGTTGCGGGGACGGGGGTGGGGTACACCGACGACGGGGAGGGCCCGACGACCGCGTCGTAGATGGCGGCGGCGTCGCGCACGGTCCGGGTCACTGCGCCCTGGACGGCCATACCGAAGAGGAGCTCGCCGGTGTCGGGGCCGAACGGGGTGAGTCCGCGCGTCGGCTTGAGACCGACGAGGCCGTTGCACGCGGCCGGGATGCGGATCGATCCGCCGCCGTCGTTGGCGCCCGCGGCCGGCACGATGCCCGCAGCGACCGCCGCACCGCTGCCGCCCGACGAGCCGCCGGGTGTGTGGTCGGGGTTCCAGGGATTGTGGCTCGGACCCCAGAGTTCGGGTTCGGTGATGCCCTTGGCCCCGAACTCGGGAGTGTTGGTCTTGCCAAAGATCACCAGCCCGGCGTCGAGGAACCTTTGCACGATGGTGGAGTGCTCCGTCGCGACGAGTGTGGCGAGCGAACGTGAGCCCGACGACGTGGGGAACCCGCGATACTCCTGGCCGAGATCTTTGACGAGGAACGGGACACCGGCGAGCGGGCCGCTGAGGTCGTTACTGCCGACGCGCTCGCTCGCCGTCGTATCCATCCGATAGACGATCGCGTTGAGTGTCGGGTTCACGGCGTCGGCCCGCTGCTGGGCCAGGGTGAGTAGTTCGGCGGCGGTCACTTCGCGTCGGGCAACCAGATCGGTCAAGGCGGTCGCATCGAGCGCCAGGTATTCGCTGAGGTTCACTCTCACAACAGTAGTGACGCGGAACACAGGAATTTGCATCACCGTCGACGACGCAAATGGGTAACGCCGCGATGACGGTGCGAGCAGAGCGGCGGACGTAGGTTTTTCAGAAATTCATCCGGCCGACGATCGCGTCACGTTGGTGCAGGTCACATTCAGTTTGACGTCGATCGCGCCCGGTGCTGAGCCGGTGTGGACCGCGTTCTCGCCTTTGCCGGTGTGTTATCGAGCCGTTACACTTCCCATCGACGGGTTCAGACCCGGTAGGGACCAATACAATCCCTTCAACGAACAACTCTGATGCAGGCCCGATCGGGTCTTGAAGGATCGTAAGGAATGCGAATGCTGACTCGCGCCCGTAAGCGCCTCGTCGCCGGACTCGTGGCCTTGCTGGCCGTGTCGGCCGCGACGCTTGTTGCCGCCCCGGATGCTTCGGCCGCGCGCGGCTGCAGTGTCGAATACGTCCGGTCCGCTTCGATGCACCGCACCGTTCCGGTGTGCATCGTCTCGGCCGGCGGCTCCAACAAGCCGACGCTGTACCTGCTCGACGGGCTGCGCGCCCCGAACTACACCAGCGGCTGGCTGCAGAACACCGACGTCGCGAGCTGGATGGGCGGTCGGGGCACCAACGTCGCGATCCCGTTCGGCGGTGGCGGCAGCTTCTACACCGACTGGGAGCAGCGCGACCCGCGCCTGGGCGTCAACAAGTGGGAGACCTTCCTGACCCGTGAACTGCCTGCCTACATGGCTCGCGTCCACGGCAGCGACAACCGTCGCAACGGCATCGCCGGACTGTCGATGTCGGGCACCTCGGCGCTGAACCTCGCGTCGCGCCACCCGGGCTTCTACAAGGCTGTCGCGTCCTACAGCGGCTACCCGACCGTCACCATGCCGGGCTTCACCCAGGGCATCATGGCGTCGGTCGCCGAGATGGGCGGCAACCCCATCAACATGTGGGGCTTCTACCCGGCCGGTGAGTGGTTCCAGAACGATCCGTTCCTGAGCGCCGGCAACCTCGCAGGCAAGTACGTGTACGTCTCGGCGGGCACCGGTGTCGGCAGTAAGTACGACTCCTCGGTCAACCCGACCAGCGGCAACTTCGACCCGGTCAAGTTCGCGCAGATGATTCCGCTGGAGGTCGCAGCGTCGACCAGCAGCCAGCTGTACATCGCTCGCGTCGCACTGGTTCCGGGCGTCAAGCTGACCACCCGGATCACCCCGGACGGCACCCACTGGTGGGACTACTGGCAGGCCGACTTCAAGCAGTCGTGGCGGACCACCTTCCGTCCGGCCTTCTTCTGACGGACTGAGCTCGGCTTACGAGGCCGGTGACCTTCGGGTCACCGGCCTTCGTCGTGGTTGGGTGAGGTTGGTGATCAGTGCGTCGCCGACGGAAGTCTGTACCTGGGAGGGTCACAAGCTGCACTGTGCCGATGCCTCGCCCGTCACGTACAGATATCCAACGCGTGGAGGTCGCTGATCCGACGAGTGTGGCGCCAGCCCTCTGACCTTGGGCGAATATGCCGGTGCCGGGCCCGCAAAATCTAGGGGAAGAACTTCCTCCCCGGGGTTCATAGTGTTCCGCTAGAAATTTCTCGGGGAGGACACCAAGGGTAGGGGACGAAGTTTCTTCCCCTACTTTCTTGGCGGCCGATCGGACCCGGCTGGCATCAGATCCGACCACGGGAGGGTCGCCACCCTCAGCCGTCCGACTACTCGCCGGGCGGCGGTGAGAAGCGATCCCGGAAACCGCGGGTGGCGGTGTCGTCCGCATCGGGTTCTCGATGCACCGGGCGGAACTCGTCCTCGGCGTCCGACGAGTGCCGGGGTCCGGTGACCTTGGGGATCTGCTCGGTGGGTCGTTCCCACGGATTCAGGCCGGCCGGGCGTCGTGCTTCCTGCTGCGTGGCCGTGTCCGCGTCGTCCGTCCGACGATCGATCACCGACGTCGTGGCTGCCGCTCCGGCACCCGCTGCGGCGTAGGGCGCCCGGCTGTCGGGCTCTCGGTCGACGACGCGAGTGGGTTCGTCGTCGGGTCCAGGTCCGTCGTCGGGTCCACGGCCATCATCGGGACCGTGTGGTGGATCGCCGGCATCGGCGTCGCGCTTACGGCCGCGCCAGAACAGAAGTGCCCAACCGATCAACAGCAGCACGCCGACGATCCCCAGGATGAGCGGCAACCAGAAACCGCCGAGCTTGAGCAGGCCCTTGTAGTGGTCGGCCTTCTCGGCCTGGTTGGCGATCGTCTCGTCACTCCACTGGAAGGTGCCCCGGAGCGAATCCATCCGGAAATCACGCACCGCCGACGAGGTGGCGTCGCTCTGGTCGGGCGAGCGGAAGTACTGATGCTGGTCTTCGCGCCCGTCGATGATCGTCCCGGTCTCGGGTTCGACCCACACATGGCGGGTGGCCGTCGCGTACCGGTGCATCTCGATCGGCTGGCTGGGTCGAATGCCACGCCCCGAGATACCCCACCACCGAGCCGGCATCGTCAGCATCGTGCCGAGGGCCGCGTTGCCCTGTGCATTGGGCAGTTCCGAGAGATCGCGCTCGGGCACCTCGCTGACGAAGTGGTAGGTCTTGACCCCGTTGATGTCCTTTTCGTCGACGAACTTCGCGGGCACATCCTGGCGGGTGTTCAGGTCGTACATGTAGTACTCGCGCTTCTGGACGTTGAAGCCGAACTTGTACTGGAAACCCTGCCGGCGGTCGAGGTCGACGGACACCTGCTTGACGTCGACGCCCTCGGGCGCGGCCTCGAGCTGCAGACTGTTGACGGTGTTGTTGGGAACCGACGTCTTGCGGTTCACCGAGACGCGGTCGATGTTGGCGGTCAGCAGTCCGTCATCGCAGTTGCGCTCCTGACCGGCCGCGGCGACGGTCGGTTCGGTCTCGTTGCCGTTCGCGTCGCGGATGCGGTCGATGAGCACCGTCTGCGCGGATTGGAGGGTGGCCTCGCGGCGGTCCGACGGCTCGACGATGACCGAGCGTCGCTGCTGGGTGAGGTGGGCCTCCACGGTCCGTGCGCGGCTCTGCGAGATCGAGCAGCGGTCGAAGATGACGGCGGGGAATCGGTTTCCGGTAGCGCCGTCGGCAGGCACCGTCGTCGACACGGACACGATGTCCAGGTCGAGGGGCACCACCCGAAGCTGAGGAACCAGCCATGCCGGGATGGCGATGGCCGCGGTGATGCAGGCAACGCCGAAAAACGCCAGCAGCGCCGGCCAGAAACGTCTCATTTGTGACTCCTGTGAATCAAGCTCAACGCCCCAACCCTAGTGCCCCGTGTCGGAGATTCACTACTGACTCCCCGACCGGTTGGCGTCGCCGGCGTACTGTTCAGCCTTGCGATGACTTCTCCGCCCGGCGGTCACGCTCGGCCTCCTTCAGGATGCCGGCCATGTAGCCGTAGATCTCCTTGTCCGCCATGGCCTTCCATCGTGGTGCGAGCAGCTTCATGTACTTCTCGACGTACAGCAGTTGCTTGCCGACCAGGACGAGCTCTCGCGGCAGCCGTGCGTCGTACGCCTTGGCCACTGCGGCGAGCTGACGGCCCAGGTCGGTGTACGACATCGACCCGAGATCGGTGGTGGACAGTGGCGCGGCCACCTTTTCGATGTCGGCAGCGCTGCCCGACGTCGAGCCCGGCCGGTGCACCGCGCCGAGTAGGAAGATGGCGCGACCGGCCGACTCGTAGTCCCCGCGCACGATGAGGTCGACGACGAGCTGGCGCAGAATGCGGCGCGTTCGTGGTGTGAACCGCCCGACGATCCCGAAGTCGAGCAGGACGAGTGTGCCCTCCGCGTCGACGAGGACATTGCCTGCGTGCAGGTCGCCGTGGAAGAGGCCGCCGTGAAAAGCCGATTCGAGCAGCGACAACAGCAGGTTGCGGCACAGTGCGACGCCGTCGTGGCCGGCCGCGCGGACCGCTGCGGCGTCGTCGATGCGCACCGCGTGGATGCGCTCCATCGTCAGAACTCGTGACGTCGTGAACTCGTCGTAGACGGTCGGTACCCGGACGCGGTCGCCGAACGGTCCGTCGCGCAGGCACTCGTACCACTCGCGCATGGCGTCGGCCTCGATCCGGAAATCCAGTTCGGCGTCCAACCCGGTGGCGAAATCCTCCACCACGTGCCGAGCGCTGAGCATGCGGCCGTACTCGGAGATCTCGGCCAGGCCGGCAACCCGTTCGAGGATGGCGACGTCGGGCGCGAGGCGCTCGGAGATGCCGGGCCGTTGGATCTTGACGACGACCTCCTCACCGTCGTGCAGCGTGGCGGTGTGGACCTGCGCGATCGACGCCGACGCGATCGGTGTGGTGTCGAAGGAGGCGAAGATCTCTTCCGGCGGCGCGCCGAGTTCGGCGATGAACACGTCGCGGACCACGGCGCTGTCGGCCGCTGGGACCCGGTCGAGGAGTGATTCGAACTCCGACGAGAGGGTCTCGGTGAACACCCCGGGGCTCGACGCGATGAGCTGGCCGAGCTTCACATACGTCGGCCCGAGATGCTCGAAGGTCGTGCGGATCTCGTGAGCCACGCGCTTCGCGTTCGGGGCCCGACCCTGCAGCGCGTCGCCGACCGTATGGACGACAAACCGCCCGACGCCGGCGGCGGCGTGGGCTGTGGTGGCGCCGAAACGCGTGATCTCGGCGACCGGCGTCACCGGCTTGAGCCGCGCGCGCCGACCGTCGTCGACAGAACTGTGGATTGTCACCGTCGGCCATTGTAACGATCGGAACTGCTGCGATCCGGGGGCGCGCGAAAGTAAACCAAGAGTCTCCTGAGACAAAGATGAGACCTGGCTGAGCGAAATCTGACAACGTGGTGTATCAAATACGTGGTCGGGGATTTCGAGAAGGGACGATCGATGCGCATGAGAGCGATGCAGGGCCTGGTCGCAGTGGCGGCCGTGCTGACGCTGGCATGGACCGGAATGGGTCAGGCGGCGGCCGACCCGAACATTCAACTACCGGGCGTCGATGACGGTGTCCCGAACTGCGCGGTGCTCCAGCCCCGATCCTTCGCCGGGTACATCGGGACCAACGATCCCAAGCCGGCACGCAAGATGGACGAGAACTTCGCCAAAGTGCCGAAGGACTGGTGCAACACGTCGGTGGGCTTCAGCCGGCTGTGGTTCGGCAAGCCCAACGGTGTCACCTTCGGTATCCCCGACACCCCGCACGCGTTGTTCCCGTACAACAACGCCGAGATGCTCGCCAAGCCCATCTTCAAACCGGGCATGACGATGACGATGCGCGTCGGCGGCACCCAGCAGATCGGGTCGTGGGCCGGCACCACCGGCTGGGGTGTGTCCAACCGATCCATCGATCCGCTGGGTCTGGAGATCGCGTGGTTCATGTGGAACGACGGCAACGCGTACCTGGCCAACACCAGCGAGATCGTCAAACCGATCATCAATGCCCTCGGCATGGACTTCCCGCGTGGCTTCTTCCTGATGACCAAGAAGGCCGGCGAGATCGTGCCGCAGATTCGTCTGCTGCCGACGAGCTACCTGAAGAAGGAGCATGACTACGCGGTGGTGCTCGGCAAGAAGGACGTGACCTTCTACATCGACGGCAAGGAAGCCGGCACCGACGTCGCCCCGTTCTACGTCGACGGCAAGAAGCGCGGCGGCAAGGGCACCCACTACGGCACTTTCACCAACGCGCCTATCGGCACCTGGTACGACATCTCACGCCAGCCGGTACCCCTGCTCGGTCAGATGTGGCTCGACAGCGGCTACTGGTTCCCGCTGCCCCTGCCGCAATGGAACAACCGCTGGCAGACGGCCTACATGAAGCGCTACGTCCAAGGTCCCAGCAACGAGACGCCGCTGACGCTGACCAACTCCAAGGGCTGGTAGACATGCGTATCGCGGGCGTCCGGGTCATCTCGGACGCCCGCGGTCACGTATGCGTGAGGTGGCATGAGTCGCCGGTCGTCGGCAGACTGGCGGCATGTCGACAGTCAACGCCTACATCGCGACCGCAGCAGATCAGCCACTGAGCCCGACGACCATCGAGCGTCGCGACGTCGGACCGAACGACGTCGCCATCGACATCGCTTTCGCCGGGATCTGCCACTCCGACATCCACACCGCCCGCGCGGAGTGGGGTCGCACCAACTTCCCGGTGGTGCCCGGACACGAGATCGCGGGCACGGTGTCGGCGGTCGGGTCGGAGGTGACGCGGTTCGCGGTCGGGGACCGGGTCGGCGTCGGCTGCTTCGTGGATTCCTGCCGCGAATGTGGACCGTGCCGGGCCGGCGATGAGCAGTACTGCGAGCGCGGCATGGTCGGCACGTACAACGCCGTCGGACGTGATGGGCAGCCGACGCACGGCGGCTACAGCACCGCGATCGTCGTCGACGAGAACTATGTGTGCACGATCCCCGAAGGCATCGGACTGGCTGAGGCCGCGCCGCTGCTCTGCGCCGGCATCACCCTGTATTCGCCGCTGCGACATTGGCGGGCGGGGCCCGGTCAGAAGGTGGCGATCATCGGGCTCGGCGGTCTCGGACACGTCGGTGTGAAGCTCGCGCATGCGATGGGCGCCGAGGTGACGGTCCTGTCGCAGTCGCTGAAGAAGATGGAAGACGGTCTGCGTCTCGGTGCCGACAACTACTACGCGACCAGCGATCCCGACACCTTCCGTGCGCTGCGCAACCACTTCGATCTCATCGTCAACACGGTGTCGGCGAACCTGGACATCAAGAAGTACCTGAGCATGCTGGCCCTCGACGGAAGCCTCGTCGAACTCGGCCTGCCGGAGCATCCGATCGAGGTGCCTGCCTTCGCCCTGGCCGCCAACCGTCGCAGTTTCGCCGGATCGATGATCGGCGGTATTGCCGAGACCCAGGAGATGCTCGATTTCTGCGCCGAACACGGCATCGGAGCCGAGATCGAGGTGATCGCGGCCGATCAGATCAACGACGCGTACGACCGCGTCGTCGCCAGTGACGTCCGGTACCGCTTCGTGATCGACATCGCCACCCTGGGGTAGCCGGGCTGCACGGTCAACGGGTCTCGCCAGGCGGGTAGACGACGGGTAAGGTTTTCGACTGGGAATCGAAAACATCCTGGCGGTGTTGAGCCGAATAGGTATGTCCCTCGTCTCGAGAGGCTCGCGTCATGGCACAGCGGAACACAGTCGCGGATCTCGTGGTGATCGGCGCCGGTGTCGCAGGACTCACCGCCGCGCTGAGCGCCGCCGAGCGCGGACTGTCGGTGGTCATCCTCAACAAGGGGCCGCACTGGGCCCCGAACCGCGCCGAGCAGACCACCTCGACCTTCTATGCACAGGGCGGCGTCGCCGTCGTGATGCCAGAGGCAGGCGAGGATTCGGTTGCCGACCACCTCTACGACACGCTCGCCGCCGGCGCGGGACTCACCGAAGCCGACGCAGCCGGACCGATCCTCGGTGACGGTTGGGCGTCGGTATCTGAACTGATCGAACGTGGCGCCGCGTTCGACCGAGGCCGCGACGGGCGGCTCCTGCGCACCCGCGAGGGTGGTCACCGGGCGCGGCGGATCATTCACGCGGGCGGTGATGCGACCGGCGCCGCGATTCAACGCACACTCGCCGATGCGGTGGCGCGCACCGACATCGACTGTCGAGACGAGGCGACCGCGACCTCGATCCTCACCCATCAAGGGCTGACCGTCGGGGTCGCGTATCTGCAGAATGGCCACCGGCATGCGGTGTATGCGCCGACCGTCCTGCTCGCGACCGGCGGCGTCGGCCACCTGTTCGCCGCGACCACCAACCCCGCTGGTGCGACCGCCGACGGCATCGCGCTCGCGCTGCGGGCGGGCGCTGTTGTCGCCGACCTCGAATTCATCCAGTTCCATCCGACGATGCTCTACACGCCCGGTGCACGCGGTCGTCGCACGCTGATCAGTGAGGCCGTGCGCGGTGAGGGCGGAAGGCTGGTGGACGTCGACGGCCGGTCGGTGACCGCCGGCATCCCGATGGGCGACCTCGCACCGCGCGATGTGGTGGCCAACGCCGTCGAGGACGCGATCGAGCGCACCGGGCATCCGTGCGTCTACCTCGACGTGACCGGGGTCGACGACTTCGAACGCCGCTTCCCGACGGTGACCGCCGGGCTGGTCGCGGCCGGGATCGACTCGGCGGACGGTCGAATCCCCGTCGTCCCGGGTGCGCACTACCTCTGCGGCGGTGTGGTCACCGACGCTGACGGTGCTACCTCGGTGCCGGGTCTGCTCGCGGCGGGTGAGGTGGCGCGGACCGGGTTGCACGGCGCCAACCGTCTGGCGTCCAACAGTCTGCTCGAAGGCCTGGTCATGGGACGACGAGCGGCCGACGCTGCGTGGCGTCGGCGAGGCGAGCGGGTGGTCGAGGCGCCTGGCGCCGACGACGGGCCCCTGCCCATCCTGGATCGGGGCGCGCTGCAGGACGCGATGAGCAAGTGGGTCGGTCTGCGGCGCTCGGCAGCCGGACTCGACGGTATGGCGGCGCTCCTCGACTCCGCGCCCCTCCGTCCCGCCTGCACCCCTGCGGACGTGGAGGATGCCGCGCTCACCCTGACGGCGCGTGCCGTGGTCGCCGCCGCGTCCGCCCGAACGGAGTCTCGTGGCGCGCACGTTCGCACCGACCACCCGCAACCCGACGTCGTCGGACACTCCCGATTCTTTCGGTTGCGCGACGGTGACCTCGAGCCGGTCGAACTCGCGGCCGCTGCCCGCCTGATGTGAGGTTTGGTCTCGACCCCGTCTGGGGGTGGCACTGAGGCGGGGTCCTTCGTAGACTGACGCCCGGGATCTCCACATTCACCGATTGGTTGGGCTTCTCGCGGCGTTCATGTGACCTTCACTTACGCGCTCGCGGGCCTCGGGTGGCGGACGCGTACAGCGAGTCGCGTCCGGCTGGGGAGAGAACACTGCGTGGAGGGAGTCGACGATGAACGGCGAGGGTTGCTGGTCGACAGTTGTGTGTCGGCCTGCCGAGCGGGTGGCGCTCGGTCTCGCTCCCGAGTCGGAATGGCTTCTGCAATGCCGGCTCGGCCTCGGACACAGCGGCAATCACGCGACCGACGCCAGCGTTCGGCCGCGGCACGACCGTCGACTCTGGCTCGAATGGAACGACTTCGACAATCGTGCGCAATCGCTGATCGACCGGAATCCCTGTCCGGTGCCGTCGCCCGAAGGTGCCGGATGTGTCTTCTTCGCGGGTCATGGTGGCCCGCATTTCTATGCGCGGTCCAACGGGCACGTGCCGTCGGCGATGTCGGCCGCACCTGGCCAGGGGCATCACACCGGCGCGCAGCCCACGGGTGGATACCCACTCGCGAAACCGCCGGTTTCCGAGCCTCCATATGCTGGACCCCCGCTCTCCGGGCCTTCCGGACCCCCTCTTTCCGGACCACAGACGGGTCCGCACACACCTGCGCCCATGCATCCCGCCCCTGGCGGCCCGATTCCGGCTCCGCCGACCATGCGGACCGGCGCCCATCACTTCCCCGATCCGCCTGCGCACGTGGCGCCCCAACCCCCGGTCGCTCCGCCGCCACCCCAACCGGTGGCTCAGCAACCTGCGGCCCCCGACGCGGCTGCCTATCGCGGGGGCCGGCGCTCGACAAACACCGAACCTCCCGTGGACGGTCACCCCGTTCACCAGGCCGAGTACGAAGGGCGTCGTCGGCGGTCGGAGGACGGCGGTAGTGCCTCCGGTGAGATCTCCCTCGATCGTGGGGAGCGCGAGGCGCAGATCGGCGCCGCGCTCGAGGAGGTCGCCAACGCGATCGCCAAACTTGCCGCGGTCCTGCGTCAGCACTGACTCCCTCTCCGAGTGATCTATACCCCCCAGGGGTAGCTTCCGTGCGCGCTGGATGCTATACCGGTAGGGGGTATAGGAGTGAGCGAGATGGACGATCAGCAACACGGCTACATCGGCCGCAAGGACGACTACTTGCGACGACTGCGTCGCATCGAGGGGCAGGCGCGAGGGTTGCAGCGCATGGTCGACGACGAGGCATACTGCATCGACATCCTGACGCAGGTCTCGGCGATGACCAAGGCTCTGCAGGCGGTCGGATTGGGTTTGCTGTCCGAGCACATGAGCCATTGCGTGATGCACGCCGCCCAAGAAAGCGACGACGCCGGACAGGTCAAGATCGACGAGGCCATGGCTGCCATCGAGCGCCTGGTGAAATCCTGATCGGCATCTCGCCAAACACCCTGCTGCACAAGATCTTCACTACGAGGGGAGTATCACCATGACGACAAGCAATTACAGCGTGACCGGAATGACCTGCGGACACTGCGTGGCATCGGTACGTGAGGAGATCGGCGAGATCGCCGGAGTCACCTCGGTCGCCGTCACACTCGACGACGGGACAGTGGCGGTCACCAGCGACCGCGAGATCGACCGGGCCGAGATCGCCGCTGCGGTGACCGAGGCCGGGTATCAGCTGGTGTGAGGCGCTGACATGAGGGTGATCGCCTATGTCGCAGCGCTCGTCATCGCCTTCGCGGTGGCGTTCGGCGTCGGATACGCGTGGGGTCCCGACACCGAACCGGCACCCGCGCATACCAATTCGCACACCACTCACCAGGGTGCTGCCGAGGTGGCGCGATGACGACGACTTCTGCCATCGACCTCGACATCGCGGGTATGACGTGCGCGTCGTGCGCCAACCGGATCGAACGCAAGCTCAACAAACTCGACGGCGTTGCCGCGTCGGTGAACTATGCGACCGAGCGTGCGCACGTGCAGGTGCCCGACGGTCTGAGCACCGACGATCTCGTCGAGGTCGTACGGGCGGCCGGGTACGACGCCACGCCGATCGTCGAGTCGCCAGATCCCTTCGCGGGCAACGGGGATGACCCCGCCCACGACGCCGACCCTGAACTGGACTCATTGCGTCAGCGGCTGATCGTGTCGGCCGTGCTGTCGGTGCCCGTCATCGCGATGGCGATGATCCCGGCGCTGCAGTTCACCAACTGGCAGTGGCTCTCGCTGACCCTCGCGGCACCCGTCGTCGTATGGGGTGCGTATCCGTTCCATCGTGCGGCGTGGATCAATCTGCGTCACGGTGCCACCACCATGGACACGCTGGTGTCGGTGGGGACGTTGGCTGCCTTCGGCTGGTCGGTGTACGCACTGTTCTTCGGTACCGCCGGAACACCCGGTCTCACACACGGTTTCGACCTCATTCCGCAACGCGCCGACGGCTCGTCACACATCTATCTCGAAGCGGCCGCCGGAGTCACGACCTTCCTTCTCGCGGGACGCTACTTCGAGAAGCGGTCCAAGCGCCGCGCCGGCGACGCCTTGCGCGCCTTGATGGACCTCGGTGCCAAGGATGTCGCGGTCATGCGCGGTGGCGTCGAGACGCGTATTCCGATCGGGCAGTTGGCCGTTGGGGACACGTTCGTGGTGCGGCCCGGTGAGCGCGTCGCGACCGACGGGATCGTGGTCGACGGTGCGTCTGCCGTCGATGCGTCGATGGTGACCGGCGAGTCCGTGCCGGTCGAGGTCACCACCGGCGACGCCGTCGTGGGCGCGACCGTCAACGCCAGCGGCCGGCTGATCGTCCGGGCCATGGCGGTCGGCGGCGACACCGCGCTCGCGCAGATGGCCAAGATGGTCGCGTCGGCACAGGAGGGCAAGGCCGACGCGCAGCGTCTGGCCGACCGCATCTCGGCGGTCTTCGTCCCGATCGTCATCGCGATTTCGGTTGCCACGCTGGGCTTCTGGCTCGGAGTTGCCGCCCAGTCGGGGATGGCGGGCGGCGACGTGACCTTTGCCTTCACCGCGGCCGTCGCGGTCCTGATCATCGCCTGCCCGTGTGCCCTCGGTCTGGCCACGCCGACCGCGCTGATGGTGGGCACCGGACGGGGAGCACAGCTGGGCATCCTGCTCAAGGGCCCTGAGGTGCTGGAAACCACGCGCCGCATCGACACGATCGTCCTGGACAAGACGGGCACCGTGACCACCGGCGACATGTCGGTGAGCGAGGTGATCCCGGCGTCGGGGCACGACGAGTCGTCGGTTCTGACGGCCGCGGCCGCGGTCGAAGCGGCATCCGAGCACCCGATTGCCTCCGCGATAGTCGCTGCAGCCAAGGGTGTTTCACTACCCTCTGTGGTCGGATTCCGTTCGACGCAGGGCGTCGGGGTGTCGGGGCAGGTAGACGGTCGCGACATTGTGGTGACCGCGCCGGATCGTACCGAGACGGCGTTGGGCGACGATCTCGCGCGGGCCGTCGACGAGGCACACGACCGTGGCGCGACCGCCGTGGTGGTGAGTGCCGAGGTGCAGCCCGTCGGGGTGATCGTCGTCGAGGATCAGGTGAAGCCATCCGCGGTCGCCGCCATCGCCGACTTCCGCCGGCTGGGTCTGACGCCCGCACTTCTGACCGGTGACAACGAGGGTGCTGCGCGTCGTGTGGCGCAGGAGGTCGGCATCTCCGATGTGACCGCCGGGGTCACGCCCGAGGGGAAGATCGACGCGATCAAGAAGCTTCAGGCGCAAGGACATTCGGTCGCGATGGTCGGCGACGGCATCAACGACGCCGCAGCACTCGCGCAGGCCGACCTCGGACTCGCGATGGGTACCGGCACCGACGTCGCCATCGCGGCAAGCGATCTCACGATCGTGAGCGGCGATCTACGACTGGTGGGTCAGGCGATCGAACTGTCGCGTCGAACTCTGGCCACGATCAAGGGCAATCTGTTCTGGGCCTTCGGCTACAACGTCGCCGCGATTCCACTGGCTGCCGCCGGACTGCTGAACCCGATGATCGCCGGTGCCGCGATGGCCTTGTCGTCGGTGTTCGTGGTGGGCAACAGTTTGCGGCTGCGGCGGTTCAACCCGAGTTAGCTCTGAATTAGTTCGCGGCCCGCGCGGCCGCATGCCGGCCCGCGCGACGACCGAAGTACGATCCCTCACCCAATTGCGTTCCGCTGCAATAGCCTTTGCAGTCCTGCGCAATGTTCGACGCCGAGGCGCCTGCCGCGTACAGACCGGGAACCACCTGCCCCGCTTCGTCGAGGACCTCGGCGTCCACGGATGTCGCCATGCCGCCCATGGTGAATCCGGCGTACATCGCCTTGCCCAGCGACAGGTTGTAGGCCGCCCACGGTCCGGTGTCCTGCGGTTCGAGGAACTCGGCTGCCTTGTGGAAGTCGGGATCTTCGCCCTTGGCGGCATTCTCGTTGTAGCGGGCCAGGGTTCGTTGCAGATTGCCCTCGGGGATGCCGAGATCGCTCTCCATCTCTGCGACCGTCTCCCAGCCGTCGATCAGCGGTACGAGGTAGTTGCGGTCGGGGTTCATATGGGACTCGTCGACGATGAGATAGGCCACGGCGTCGGGCTGTTCCATCACAAAGCCGGAGGTCCGGGCGTGGTAGGAGTCCTCGGTGACGAACCGATCACCGTTGGCGTTCACCACGATTCCGGTGACCATGCTGGCCGGCGGGTAGATGGGCGCGGTGATGAAGGCGTTGTCCATGTACTTCAGCTCGGCGCCGACCGATGCGCCCATGCGCAGGCCCAGGCCGTCGTCGTAGGTATTGCCGAGGACAAACGGCTTCTCGGCCAGATGCGGCGTGTTGGCCGCGACCATCTCGGGGTTCATCACAAAGCCGCCGGCCGCGATGATCACCGACCGGGCCTTGATGACGCCTTCTTCGCCGGGCCGCTTCCACACGACCCCGGCCACTGCGCCGTCGTCGTCGACCACGAGTTGCCGTGCGCCGGTGTCGTATCGGACTTCCGCGCCGAGCTCGGCCAATCGCTTGACGAGGAGGTCGATGACCATCGACGCACCGCCGGTGTCGCCGGGAACCGGCACTTTGTGTCCACGAGGAGCAGGCTTGGCCATGTCCTTGAACGGCCAGACCTTCTCGTTGCCGGTGTACATCAACCCCTCGGTGCCGGGCTGGATGACCGCCTTCTCCGGGTAGAAACTCCGCTCGAAGGCAAACCCGAGATTCTCCAGCCAGGTGAAGTGTTCGACGCTGTCGGTGCAATAGGCGTGGATCTTGTCGACCTCGGGGTCCACCGAGACGGCGGTGAGGTACTTCTCCATCTCCTCGACGCTGTCTTCCTGCCCGGTCGCCAGCTGCACGGCCGTGCCGCCGCCGAGGTAGAAGAATCCGCCGGCCATCGACGTGGTGCCGCCGGCCGCCGCCGCGCGTTCGATCAGGAGCACCTTGGCTCCGTGCGCCGCTGCCTCCACGGCCGCACAACCGCCCGCGATGCCGAACCCGATCACCAGGACGTCGACCTCGTCGGAGAATTCGGTCACGCTCGAGAGTGCGACGGTGTCGGGGATGTCCGTGCTTGCTGCCATGCCGCATACGATAGCGGAGAAACTAGAACATGTTCTAGTCCTGGTCGAATTGCGGCAGCGGCCGAGTAGGCGGTCGTCGAGCGAATGGTCGACGCTGGTTGCCGGGGCCGTGTCACCCGCCGCGAAATGCAGGTATCAACGAGGGTGTGACGAACTTCGGCTCCACCCCGGTGCGCTCAGCCTGCGCCGCGTTATCGGGTGTCGTCGCGGTTGCTGCCGGGCTCGCGGTCGGCGAGTTGGTGGCCGTCCCGATCTCGCCCGATGCATCGCCGTATTTCGCGGTGGGTTCGACCGTCGTCGACCATTCGCCGACGTCGGTGCGCGAGTGGGCGATCTCGACGTTCGGCACGTCGGACAAGACCGCCTTGTTTATCGGGATGGGTGTCATCATCGTGCTGATCGCCGCCGGTTGCGGGCTGGCCGAGCGGTTGCGCCCGCCGGTGGGCTCGGTGATCATCGGCGTGTTTGCGCTGGTCGGAGTCTTCGCCGCGATGGGTCGGCCGGGTTCGTCGGTGACTTATATGTTTCCGTCCATCGTTGCCGGGGCGGTCGGGATACTCGTCCTCCGTGTGCTGATCTCATTGCTGGCCGACCGGCCGGACCTCGAACCACCCGAGAAGGCGGATGGGGTGTCGCGACGGTTTGTGCTGACCGCCGGTGGGGTGATTGCCGCTGCGGCCGTGGTCGGCACCATCGGTCGCCGGATGCTGGCCGACACCGCGAACACCCTGGCAGACCGCGCGCGACTCGTCCTGCCGGTGCCGGCCAAGCCCGCCCCGCCGATCCCGCCCGGAACCGATCTCGACGTCGACGGTGTCACCCGGTTCGTCACCGGCAACGCCGATTTCTACCGCATCGACACCGCACTGCAGGTGCCGCGCCTGACGACAGCCGACTGGTCGTTGCGCATCCACGGGATGGTGGACAAGGAGGTCCGACTGTCCTGGGCGGACCTGCTGGCGATGCCGATGACGGAGCGCCTGGTGACGCTGACCTGCGTGTCCAACGAGGTGGGTGGCGACCTCATCGGCAACGCCAAGTGGCTGGGCGTGCCGATGAAGGAGGTCCTGGAACTGGCCGGCGTCCGACCGGGCGCCGACATGCTGTTGTCGACCAGCTCCGACGGCTGGACCTGCGGAACCCCGGTGTCGGCGGTGACGGACGGTAGGGACGCGCTACTCGCCATCGGGATGAACGGTGAGCCGCTGCCCATCGAACACGGGTACCCCATCCGTCAGGTGATCCCCGGGCTGTATGGCTATGTGTCGGCCACCAAGTGGGTGGTGGACTGGGAGATCACCAAGTTCAGCGAAGCGAAGGCGTACTGGTCGACGCGGGGATGGTCGGAACTGGGTCCGATCAAGTTGTCGTCGCGGATCGACCGCCCGGCCAACAGCACTGAGCACGCGCCGGGCGAAGTGGTGATCGCGGGGACGGCGTGGGCGCAGCACACCGGCATCGAGCGCGTCGAGGTGCGCATCGACGACGGCCCGTGGCAACCGGCAGAACTGGCGACCGAATACAGCGTCGACACCTGGCGGCAGTGGAAGTTCGCCTGGCAGGCCACCAGCGGTGAGCACGACGTGCAATGTCGCGCCATCGACAAGAAGGGGAACGCCCAGATCGAGGACAATGCGTCGCCGGCGCCGGATGGCTCGACCGGGCTCGACGGTCGGACGTACACGATCACGTGAGGGGTTGGGGCTGGAGCTGCCGAAATCTGTACGTGGCAGCGAAGCCGAGTGGAATGTGCACTTCGTCGGGGTGACGCGTACAGAAAACCTGTGGTGGGTCGTCGGGCCGGCTTCGCCCGCAAAATCTAGGGGAGGAGTTTCTTCCCCGGGGTTCGAAGTCGTCCGCCAGAGATTTCGCGGGGACGACACCAAGGGTAGGGGACGAGTTTTCTTCCCCTACTTTTTGTGCGGAGGCATCGCGCGGCGCGCTGACGCGGAGCACGGCGACCAACGCCTTGCGGGGTTCACCCAATCGGATGAATCTCAGACGATCGCCGCAGGTGAGACGGTATCGTTAGGATGTCTCACATTAACGAAGGCTAATTGCTGATTCGATAACCGATACACTCTCGCTCAATTGTCGGTGACGTCCGGAACACCCCCGCCCGGACGGGCCGACAGTTGTTTGGTTCGAAGGGATTCAGGTGCGTCGGATTCTTTGGCTGTTTGCTGTCCTGACCACGGTCGGAGCGGTGTTCCTCAGCCCCAACCCGAGTGCTCATGCATTGCAGATCGGGTCGATCGTCTTCCCGGACTTCAACCCGCCGGTCACCATCGATCAGTCGAAGCCGACGACCGTCGCTGAACCGGAGTGGGTCGCCCTGCAAATCGGGCGCAACTTCGACAGTGGCAAAGGTGACGTCGTCATCTTGATCCCCGGCACCACCGACTACGACGGCACCGATCAGCTCGGACGCACGCGCGACATAGGCATGTTCGGCACCGATCCGGATACGCAACCGCCGGTGCAGGTCGTCGACTACCCGGCAGCATTCGGCCTGACGATCGGGCCGCTCCCGATCTATCTCGCCGGCGAGGGCACCTTCAACGAGTCGGTCGATATCGGTACCCGCAAGGGCGTGGCGGCTGCCGAAGCGGCCTACGACCCGGACAATCCCGACCAGATCATCGTCATCAACGGCTACTCGCAGAGTTCGCCAGTCGCGATGAATGTCGCCTACATGCTCAAGGAGCGTGGCACGATCCCCACGGACCAGATCGTTGTCATCGTCGGCGCCGACTCCCGCTTCCCGCATTCCGGTGTGGAGAACGTAGTGCCCAGCTTCATTCCGGGCATGTACACCAACGGTGATCGCGACACGGACGACATGGAGGGCATCAAGGTCATCTCCTATTGCGTCCGCGGTGACGCGACGTGTGGTGTCGGCAACCCGTTCACCAATCCGATCGGGACGTTCTTCTACCTGATCCCCGGCTTCTACGTGCACGCTTTCCTCACGTACCGCATCAACGAGTACGAGGTCATCGATACGTGGTCCAGCCAGGACCCTGATCGTGGTTGCGGATGTGGCAACACGACCTACGTCGTCTACGACGGTGGAAACCCCTGGGGGATGATGCTGCGCGACTTGGGTATCCCGATCCCTACGGAGGTCGACGACATCCTGTCCGCGATCATCCCGGTCCCGATGCCGGGGGAGCAGTCGACGATCGCCGGCGTGCCGGTGCCGACGCCGCGTGAACTGCAGGACTCCATCTACGAGGCGCTCGGACTGACCGTCACGGTGACCGATCCTGATGTGAACAAGACGGTCCGCGACGACATGCTCGTCGATGACACGCAAGACGACTCCAAGACTGCAACTCCGGCGACCACGGCCAACACCGCCACGGCGCGGGGTCTTGCCGAGCGAGTCGACACCACGGCGAACGACGAGGGCGCTGACAACAACAGCGCCGACGACGACGACGGCGCCGCCGGCGAGAAGAAGGACGACAAGAAGTACGGCAACGCCGAAGCGGACAACGGTGACGACGACGCCAACGACGACGACAGTGTCGCCGATGACGACACCACCGATCACGACGCCACGACCACGGGCGACGACGCCGCCTCGCACAACGGCGCCCCCAGCGGTGCCGGGCACGAAAACAATTCCGACAGCGCGCATTCCGAGTCGGAAGACTGAGTCGGCCGACCCACTTGAACCGGGTCGTTAACCAGAGAAACGAAATCGTTAACAGTTCTACATATCAGCTTCGACAACCGTAGACTTCGGCTCACCCCCACCGTGAGATCGAGGTCTACGTGCGCCGAATTCTGCTGTCCTTCAGTGTCTTCCTCACCATCGGACTGTTCTTTGCGCCAGGTTCCGCGTCGTCGGCGACGCTGGGTCGGCCACTCGGCCCGCTCGCTTCGCTCCCGGCGCCCGGCCCGCTGACCCTGCCGGAGATCGAGGTACCTGCATCGTGGCAACAGCCCGAGCAGATTCGCCAACGGCCCGCGTGGCTGCCGGCCAACTTCGCCGACAACGCGACCGTCATCCTCGTCCCCGGAACCGACGACTTCGACGGTGCCGACCAGTACGGACGCACCGTCGCCATCGGCATGTACGACACACCCGAAGGTGGTCACTTCGACGAGACCCGCCACCTTGTGATCGTCAACTACCCAGCAGCCTTCGGTTTCACTGTGCTCGGGTACCCGGTTTATCTCGTCGGCGACTCCACCTACAACGACTCGGTGAACGACGGCACGATCAAGACCATCGACGCGGCGCTGGCCGCCCACGGGCCGTCAGACTCCGGGCAGAAGATCATTCTCAACGGCTATTCGCAGAGCGGTCCGGTCGCCTGGAACGCCGCCTACCTGCTGCATCAGTCCGGCCAGATCCCGGACAGCGACATCGTGGTCCTCCTCGGCACCGACACCCGATTCCCCAACACCGGCGCCGAAGTGGTGGTCCCCAGCTTCATCCCCGGCCTCTACACCAACGGCCCGCGCGACGAGTCGGCCACCGGCGACATCGAGGTGATCTCCTACTGCGTGCGCGGCGATTCGGGCTGCGGGCTCGGCAATCCGCTCGCGCACCCCTTCGAGACGGCCTTCTATCTCTTGCCCGGCTTTTACATCCATGGCGCAAACGGCAACTACGTCAACCAGTACACCGTCATCAAGACGTGGAAGGTCGACAACACCACCTACGTCGTCCTCGACGGTGGCAACCCGTGGGGAATGATGTTGCGTGGCATGGGAATACCGGTGCCACCCGAGTTCGATGCGGTGCTGTCGGCGCTCGTGCCGGTGCCGGTGCCGGGTGAAGCGGCCACCGTTGCCGGTCAGCCGGTGCCCACGCCACGCGAACTCCAGGTGCTCATCTACAACGCACTGGGGCTCACGGTCCCGACCACCGACCCCGATCAGAACCCCGACGCCTGGCAGGCCGTGTCGACCAGCAGCACCGCTCGAACCGCCGCCACCGTCACGGATGGGCAAAGTGACGACTCCGCCGCCGCGGAAACCACACCCGAGCCCGCCGCCGAAACAACGCAAAGTGTCGAGAGCCCGGACACCACGGCAAACACGACCGACGACGTGACGGATGCCGCCGACAAGACCGACGGCGATAAAGCTGACGGCGACAAGACCGATGGCGACAAGTCTGACGGCGACAAGACTGACGGCGACAAGGCCGACAGCGATAAAGCCGACAGCGGAGACAAGACGGACGGCGATAAAGCCGACAGCGGAGACAAGACCGACAGCGACAAGACCGACGGCGACAAGACCGACGGCGACAAGACGGAATCGACCACCGATTCGCACGAGAACGACGGCGATCACGACTCGAACGACGACGCGTCCGGTGGCGACACGGAGTGATCGGCCGCAGCCAGGTTTTGGGCTGACCAGCGCCAGAATGCATGGACACCAGACTGGACATGTGTCCATAAGTCCAGGAGGACGTCTCGTCAAGGGGTAAGTGACCTATCTGACTGCGTCAGTCACGCTTGCTGAGGGCATGCTATGTTCTTCGCACGTTTTGTGAGCCGGGCGACATTGCATCGCCCGCGCAGCGCATGGGTCGGCGCTGCGGACCAGACAAGGTGAGAAACATGAGTGTGGGTGTCGTGCGCGAAACGGCCCAGGGTGAGCGTCGCGTGGCGCTCGTTCCCAAGGTGGCCGCGTCGCTGGTGGGCAAGGGTGTGCCCGTCGTCGTGGAATCGGGTGCCGGTCTCGGCGCACTGATCCCCGACGAGGCGTACACCGATGCGGGCGCAACGATCGGCGATCCGTATTCGGCCGACGTCGTGCTGCGCGTCGCGCCGCCGTCGGACGAGGAGATCGGCAAGCTGCGCAGCGGTCAGAAGCTGATCGGCTTCCTGGCGCCGCGCAACGCCGACAACCAGATCGGTGCGCTGAAGGCCGCGGGCATCGAGGCCTACGCCGTCGAGGCCATTCCGCGCATCTCTCGCGCGCAGGTGATGGACGCGCTCAGTTCGCAGGGCAACGTGTCCGGCTACAAGTCGGTCATCGTCGCAGCTGATCTGTCGACCCGCTTCTTCCCGATGCTGACCACGGCCGCCGGGACGGTGAAGCCGGCAACCGCGCTGATTCTGGGCGTCGGCGTGGCCGGCCTGCAGGCGCTGGCCACCGCCAAGCGACTCGGCGCGCGGACCAGCGGCTACGACGTCCGGCCCGAGGTGG
>NZ_JBEXMX010000051.1:0-40122 GCF_040610755.1 Gordonia sp. NPDC003585
CGGATTCCGCAACCTCAACAACTACATCTTGCGGTCACTGATCCACTCCGGCGGCCTCGCAGAACACCTCGATGCACTCTGAATCCGGAAGAGCCGCTTAACGACCCGGCAAACATCGTCGGGGCGGTCGGGAACACGGCACACCGCATTCGGTGTTACATCGACGAGTGTCTGCGGCGATGGCCGTGGGCATGTTTGCCGAGTATGTACTTGCCGCGAGGAGAGGACGACCGCATGTCAGCAGAGGGCCAGACCACCAAGGACCGTGTCGATTTCTGGTTTGATCCGCTGTGTCCATGGTGCTGGATCACCTCGCGATGGATTCTGGAGGCCGAGCAGGTCCGCCCGATCGACGTGAACTTCCACATCATGAGTCTTGCGGTGCTCAACGAGGGCAAGGACATTCCCGAGTCCTACCGCGAGGGCCTGAAGCAGGCCTGGCGCCCCGTCCGGGTGATCGCCGCCGCAGCAGCGCAGAAGGGCGACGAGATCCTGGCGCCGCTGTACACCGCGCTGGGCACCCGAATCCACAACGAGGGCAACAAGGACTTCGACGACGTCATCGCGGGCGCCCTGGCCGAACTGGGCCTCGACCCCGCCCTGGCGTCGGCCGCGGACAGCACCGAGTACGACGACGCCATCCGCAAGAGTCATCACGCCGGCATGGACAAGGTCGGCGACGATGTCGGCACCCCGACGATCCACGTGAACGGGGTGGCGTTCTTCGGTCCGGTGCTGTCCCGCATCCCACGGGGCGAGATTGCGGGCACGGTGTGGGACGGTGCGGTCGCCCTCGCGTCGTATCCACACTTCTTCGAGCTCAAGCGCAGCCGCGACGAGGATCCTGCATTCGACTAGGGCGTGCCCTAGAACCGCGGTGGCATCTCCAGTCCGTTGGGGAGTGCGCCGGGCGCGGTGGTGACGGGGTGGGGTGGGGGCTCTATCGGTACGACGTTGCCGCTACCCACCCCACGCACGATCTGTTTGGGACGGAACCACATCGATCCGGCCTTGGTCCGGTTGCGCAGGGCGGCTGCCCGCCAGGTGAGGACGGGGTGCGACGCCATCGCGTTGACGACGAAGGTGAAGAACCCTTTTTCGTGGGTCGCGCGGTCGGCGAACTGGTCGAAATCCACGGCCGACAGCATGTACTTGCCCGCCGAGAGCACGCCGATCGCTCCGGGGGCGCCGGTGGGTTGCGTGTAATAGCCGTGGTTGTCCGCGGTGTACTCCTGAGCGCGTGACAACGCGGAGCCGAGGACCGGGATGTTGCTGCCGACGATCGTCGACAGCTGACGCCAGTAGGACGTGTGCCCTGCGGCGATGTGCCCGACCTCGTGGCCGATGATGAAGCGCAGCGCATCCGGGTCGCGGGCTGCACCACCCACCTCGAACAGGTCCGAATACACCACCACGAATCGGCGGAACCCATGGCCGGACGCGAACGCATTGATCGCGCCGTTGCCCAGCACGACATAGGCGTCGGGGACGTACTCCAGACCGAACCGGGCGGCGGCCTCGACGACCATCCGGTATCCCTCGGGGAACTGGGTCGGCGTCATCTGGACACCGTTCACGCGGGGTGTGGCGTAGTTCAGACCACGCAGGACGAACAGCAGCAGCGGGAAGGCCAGAAGACCGAGGAACAGCTGGTCGAGACTGCCGCTCGCCACCAGCAAGACGATGAGGGCGTAGCCCAGCAGCGTCGTCAGGATCACGAGGACGAGCATCGGGATCTCCCACGGATGCAGGCGCGGCCGAGCCGCGAAACGCGCCGGTGCCAGCCACTGACGATTTGGATCGCCGGGCTGCGGCGGCGGCGCATCGGCCACACCGGGCACATTCGGGATCGGGGCCGGAGAGATTGGTGATTCGGGGATCGGAGACTGGGCGTCCACCCGACCAATCTATAGTGACGCCATGCGTGTCTACCTCGGTGCCGACCATGCCGGATTCGAACTCAAGAATCAGATCGCCGAACATCTCACCGCCAACGGCCACGAGGCCCTCGATTGCGGCGCCCACGAATACGACGCCGCCGACGACTATCCGGCGTTCTGCATCGAAGCGGCCCTACGGACCGTCGCCGACCCGGGCAGCCTGGGCATCGTCCTCGGTGGCAGCGGAAACGGTGAGCAGATCGCGGCCAACAAGGTGCCCGGCGCACGCTGTGCACTCGCGTGGAGCGTCGAGACCGCTCAGCTCGCTCGCCAACACAACAACGCGCAGTTGATCGGGATCGGTGGCCGGATGCACAGCCTCGACGACGCCTTGGCCATCGTGGACGCGTTCCTCGCGACGCCGTGGTCGGAGGAACCGCGCCACCAGCGGCGGATCGACATCCTCGCCGAGTACGAGCGCACCGGTCAGCCGCCGGCGGTCCCGGGTTCCTAAGTGCCCGAAGGGCATACACTTCATCGGCTGGCGCGTCGCCACACCAAGCTCCTCGGCGGCAGCCAGGTCCGGGTGACCAGTCCGCAGGGACGGTTCGCCACCGGTGCTGCCGCCGTCGACGGCCTGGTTTTCACGAAGGCCGACGCCTGGGGCAAGCACCTCGTACACCGCTACACCGACGACGGTCGACGCGAACAGCTCGTCCACATTCACCTCGGCCTCTACGGTGCGTTCACCGAATCGCCCGTGCCGATGGAACCGCCCGTCGGGGCGGTGCGGATGCGGATCGAGGGCCCCGACGTGGGATTGGATCTGCGCGGCCCGACGGCGTGTGAACTCTTCGACGCCGATCAGCTCGACGCCCTGCTCGCACGTCTCGGCTCCGACCCGTTGCGCCGAAACGCCGATCCGGAGCGCGCGTGGGCCGCGATCACTGCCTCACGACGTTCGATCGGCGCTTTGCTGATGGACCAGAAGGTCGTCGCCGGGATCGGCAACGTCTATCGGGCGGAGATACTGTTCCGCGCCGGCGTCGATCCCATGCGTCCGGGGACGTCGATCAGCCGAGAGGACTTCGACGCCATCTGGGCCGACCTGGTCACGCTGATGCGCGTCGGTGTTCGCCGCGGCCGTATCCACGTCGTGCGGCCGGAGGACGATCACGGTGCGCCGTCGTACGCGGCGGATCGCCCGCGTACCTATGTCTACCGGCGTGCGGGCGAACCATGCCGGGTATGCCGGACGCCGGTGCTGATCGCTGAACTCGAGGGCCGCAAGCTGTACTGGTGTCCGGTCTGTCAGACCTGACGGCGCAGTCGCGTCGCCGAGGGTCGGGTCAGGACGCTTCGGCGCGCTGGGCCATGACGAGGAGTTCCTCGCGCTGCGTCGAACTCCCGACGCGAAGGATGCTCGCGTACAGGCGACGCTGATCGTTGTTGTGGAACCGGGCACGGATTCGTGCGAAAGACATGATGAGTACTGCTCCTGCGACTACTTGACTACCCATCCGATTCTTCGCGTTACGAACGTGTTAATCAACCTGATCGGGGGTGATCTCCCTTACCCCGATCAGGTTGAAGGCAGCACCACTCAGTGAACACTCAGCGCGCCCCGGGGACTTTCTCACAGAGCGTGCCCATCATGGAGTCATGGCACCCGAGGTGATCGCCCCACCGGTCGACGAGACAGTCGATCTCGCGGTTCCCGGTGCGAACATGACGGCCGTCACTGTGCTGTTCGTGGGCGGCACCGGGGAGTCGTTCGAGGGTGACACGCGCAGCTCGGTGACCGGACTGTTGGGCGCGGTGGCCGACTCGCTCGACGAACGATTCGACTGCCGCTGGGTGGGCTATCCGGCCAGCTACGGCCCCGCGCCACGCGCCGGGGGGATGAGTTTCCTGGCCAGCGTGGGGATCGGTGTCCAGAGTCTTCGTGCGGCGGTATCCGGCATCGTCGGCCCGGTGGCCATGGTCGGATACTCCCAGGGCGCAGTGGTGATCCGGACGGCGCTGCACGCCATGGCCCGCGAGGACGATCCGGCGCTGCGCAACGTGATCGCCGTCGGATTCGTCGCCGACCCGCACCAACCCCCGGGTGCGGTCGCCGGGTGCGCAGGCTGGGGTGTGGCGGGGCCGGGACCGCAACTGCCGCCGCAGATCCCGGCACGCTGGGTGGGCGCGGCCGACGACGTCATCTGCAACGCAGACTCCGACTCGCTGGTGCGCGACATCGCCGACCTCACCGCGGGTGTGTGCCTCACCGGAATGGGGGAGTGGATGCGGGACGGCTGGGAACTATTGCGTACCAATGCCTTCCAGAATGCCGGCCGCACGGCGCTGCGTCCGTCGCAGTGGCGCCGGGACGTCGTCCGACTCTCCTCGGCGTGGCACGCGGTGCGGTGCTACCTGCCGGCGACGATCCCGGTGCGTGGCATGGTATTCCGCAACCGGACCGGCGGTCGCCACACGTCATACGAGGTCGAACCGTATCGCCGGTCGTCGGCCACGGATCCGAGTTCGACGGGCTGTGAGGTCATGGCACACTGGCTGCAGGTCCAGGTCACTTTCTCCGATGTCGGGCACCGCTCGCCCGAGGCCGCCTGACCACTGGACCGATCGGCTCGCTCGAGTCGTGCGTCACGGCCATCTGCGCGACACTTGATGACGGCCATGGTGGCCACGGGTATCTTCCTCGAGCGGAGCATGTGCAGTGGATCATTACGACATCGTGGTCATCGGGTCAGGACCGGCCGGCCAGAAGGCGGCGATTGCCGCCGCGAAACTCGGTAGACGCGCCGCGATCGTCGAACGTCGCGACATGGTGGGCGGCGTGTGTATCAACACGGGCACCATCCCGTCGAAGACGCTGCGCGAGGCGGTGCTCTACCTCACCGGACTCAATCAGCGGGAGCTCTACGGACAGTCCTATCGCCTCAAGTCCGACATCACGGTCACCGACTTGTCCGCGCGCACAATGCATGTAGTGGGCAAGGAGATCGATGTCATCCAGAACCAGCTCGCCCGCAACTCGGTGACGATGCTCATCGGCAGCGCCTATTTCACCGGTCCGCACGAGATCGCGATCGAAGACGCCACCGGTGATCTCAAACGCGTCAGTGCCGACAAGTTCGTCGTCGCGGTGGGCACCCGCCCGGCACGGCCGAAATCGGTCGAGTTCGACGGTGCCACTGTCGTGGACTCCGATCAGATTCTGAACCTCGACCGGGTCCCGGCATCGATGGTGGTCGTCGGTGCCGGGGTGATCGGCATCGAGTACGCATCCATGTTCGCGGCCCTCGGCACCAAGGTGACCGTGATCGAACAGCGGCCGGCGATGCTGGACTTCTGCGACCGGGAGATCGTCGAGGCGCTGCAATACCAACTGCGTGAGCGCGGGGTGACGTTCCGCTTCGGCGAACATGTCCAGACCGTCGAAACGCACCCGTCGGGCACACTCACCATCCTCGCGTCGGGCAAGAAAATCCCGGCCGATACCGTTCTCTACTCCGCAGGCAGACAGGGGGTGTCCGACGAGCTGCGGGTGGCCGACGCCGGTCTCACCGCGGACGCGCGCGGCCGGCTGAAGGTCGACGAGCACTTTCGGACCGAGGTCGAGCACATCTACGCGGTCGGCGACATCATCGGTTTTCCCGCACTCGCGGCCACCTCGATGGAACAGGGTCGACGCGCCAGTTATCACGCCTTCGGCGAACCGGTCGGCGAGACCGACGTCGACCTGCAGCCGATCGGGATCTACGCGATTCCCGAGATCAGTTTTGTCGGCCGCACCGAAGATCAGCTGACCACCGCGAACATTCCGTTCGAGGTCGGTGTGGCCCGCTACCGGGAACTGGCGCGCGGGGCCATCATGGGGGATTCCTACGGCTTGCTGAAGCTGCTCGTCCATGCCGAAGAGCGCACACTGCTGGGTGTGCACGCCTTTGGCAGCAACGCCGCGGAGTTGGTGCACATCGGTCAGACGGTGATGGGACTCGGTGGCACCGTCGATTACCTGGTGGACGCGGTATTCAACTATCCGACGCTGGCCGAGGGATACAAGGTGGCCGCGCTCGACGCGGTCAACAAGATGCGTGCGATCGCCCGGGTGCGATCCGTGGGTAATCGTCTCGACCTCGACGCGGGCGCGCCCGCCTGATCAAACGTTGTAACCCAAAACGGGCGGTCGCATCGCGACCGCCCGTTTTGATGGAGATGTTGGAGATTACGTGCCGTTGTAACGTCCACCGACGGTGCCGCGCACCACGATCGGGGTGTCGCGCGGGATGTTGTTGAACACCCACTGCCCATTGGCGGTGCTGACGTTGATGCAGCCGTGGCTCACGTTGCTACGACCCTGCTGCTGCACCGACCACGGTGCGGCGTGGATGAAGATGCCGTCCCACGACATACGCGTCGCGTACTCGACGTAGGTCCGGTATCCCTCCGCGGAGTCAACCGGGACGCCGTACGTGGACGAATCCATGTACATGTCGCGGTACTTTTCCTTGGTGTGGTAGACGCCATTGGCGGTGGGGTGCTTTGCCGATCCCATGGAAATCGGCATGGTCTTCACCACGCGGCCGTTGCGCCACCAGGTGATCTTGTGGGTCGCGTCATCCGCGAGCGCGATCCACCCGGTGGAAGTCTTGACATTCGGCGCCGCCGGATCTGCGGGAGTCGTCTTGGTGGTGCTCGGCGGCTTGGGAGTCGTCTTCTTGGGCGGCGTGGTCGGCAGTCCCGGGATGTTGAGGCCGTCGGGAATGTTGACCGGCGGCAGGCCGGGGACCACGGTGATCGGAGCAGCCTGGGCAATGCCGGGCAGGGTGATCGCCATGGCGATCACACCGACGAACACCGCGATCAGTCGTCGGGCCTGCCCACGTCGGGCTCGGCGAGAGGGCTTGGTCAGCACTGAGTTCGTACCTCTGATTCGGGGTTGATTGTCTCGTGCGCACCCCCCGGGAGCGCTGATCCATCGTTACACAACTGTTGCCTTGGGTCCAAAGAGCTACCGACGGTCGACGGCCTCTCGATCGCGAATTGCCGGTGCTGGTTGGCAAAAGCAATGGTCGAGCGTTCGACACGACTTATATGTGACGGTCATCACAGATAAGTCGTGCCGAGCGTCGGCGTCCGGATCGCCGGAATTCAGCAGTTACTGGGTGCCGGCAATCCGTTGAAGCGATCGGTCAGATACTGCAGTGCCGGCAGAAGTCCGATGACAGCCGCACTGAGATGATCGGGCGACGGCGTCAGCAGGGTCTGCACCCGCGCTCCGGCGCTGCAGTAGCGCCGCTTGGTGTAGTCGATCGACGCCACCGGGATCAACACATCGGTGGGGCTGTGCCACTCGAAGACCGGCACACGAGGAACCCCGGGATACAACGACAGGCTGTTCTCCTCGACGACGCGTCGTGCGGTCTTGTCCTCGAACACCTGCTTGCCGCCGGTGGCGACCTGCTTTGCGCTGTGTCCGGCGCCGATGCGCAGGATGTCGTTGGTGCAGGCGTTGCGCATCTCGGAGAACATCCGCCAGCCGAGGGGCGAAAGGTACTTCAGCATCGGGATCTGCTGCGGATACTCGCGGGAGAGGCCGATCGCAGCGGCGAAGGCGAGGCCGAACGCCGGGTGCGGATTGGTGTACCCGAGACCCTCGGCCATCTTGATGAGGTTCATCGGCACACCGCCGTAGGCGGCACCGACCAGCTTGAGTTCAGGCGCATACTTCGGAGCGAGTGCAGCAGCCCACGCGGCTGCCATCCCGCCACCCGAATAGCCGGCGAGCGCAACACGACTGTGCGCCACGTTTGCCGTCCGGAATGCCTGCACGGCCCTGATGTTGTCCAGGGTGATCTGTCCGCCGAGTTTGGCGGCTCCGTAGGAACTGCGCGGACCGAGGTGATCGGGGATGGCGATTGTCCATCCCTGCCGGAGGACCACGTTGAGGGCCGGTGCCTCCCGGATGGTCAGATTGGGATCCTGCGTCCAGAGTGCCTGCGAGGGCGCGCATTCCAGGCCGACGGCATTGACGATGTGTTCGAACGACAGCAGTGGACCGTTGGGGCGCTTGTTGTTCGGCACCAGCACGGTGGTCACCGCGGCGATCGGTTTGCCCTGGCTGTCGGTGGAGCGGAACTTGATCTGATAGGTCCGGACGTCGAAGAACGCGGGTGGGTTGGCCCGCCCGCGAACCCGAATGATCTGTCCTGGCTTGTATTTCGCGATGTTTGCGGGCTGGGCGTAGAAGTTGTCCGGTAGCGGCGTCGGCAATGCGACGTTCTCGGCGTGTGCACCTCCGGTCCCGACGACGAGGCCCGCTCCGAGCAGGGCGGCTGACGCGGTGACCGCGACTGCAGCACGTACGCGGCGGGCGTCCAGTGTTTGCCGACGGCGTCGTGACGCAGTTCGACGGAAGAAATGGAGCACGAGTAAATCCCCCAGGGCGAGGTCCGATGAAGTTGATCCAGACCCCCGACTCGGCTAATCATCCGGGTCAGCGGGAGCATGTCAACTCGGTCGATTGACCAAGGGATTCTGGGGCGTCGGCGATGTGTCGCGGTGCGCGTCGCAGCTCGACCCAATGCGTCATCGCGAATGCTCGTTCAACGAACAAACGATCGGTCAGGCGGGTTGTGGATGCTCCGTGCGAAGGTGACGGACCTGCTCGGAGCAGGATTCGTCCCGGCATACGAGCATCACGTCGACGCGTTCGACGCCGGAATCGGAACGGGTGACATCCCGGCGCACGAACAGATTCGCGCCGCACGTCGGACACTTGCGCTGGCTCTTGCTGTGGCTGGAGGACATGGCCCCAGCGTACGCCGCATGTGGCACAGATCACAGTAGCCGCATGTGTCGGCGACCGTGTCGCGGAAATGTGCGGTGGCAGATGGAGCGGGTGACGGGAATCGAACCCGCGTAGCTAGTTTGGAAGACTAGGGCTCTACCATTGAGCTACACCCGCGTGCATACGGCGCCGGATGGGATCGCCATTGGCGTCGCGTGCAGATTGAGACTGTACCCGGCTCGGCGCGCAGGAAAAAATCGCCCCGTTTTTCGTCGTGGCGGACAGGCCACGTACTATCTTCTGTTGGCCCACGAGCGCGGTCGGACACCCAAGTCGACGCCCGCGAGTTCAGGTCCACGGGATGTGGCGCAGCTTGGTAGCGCATCCGCTTTGGGAGCGGAGGGTCGCAGGTTCAAATCCTGTCATCCCGACTCGGTCGGTGCAGCCGTTTTCGGCTCCGGCCCACGGACTCTCACCGTAAGCAGACATAAGGAGCAGTAGGCGTGAAGAGCACTGTCGAGCAACTCACCCCGACGCGAGTGAAGCTCAACGTCGAGGTCCCGTTCGAGGAGCTGTCGGCAGACTTCGACCGGACGTATCGGTCGTTGGCCCAGCAGATCCGTATTCCCGGCTTCCGTCCGGGCAAGGCGCCGGCGAAGCTGATCGAGGCACGCGTCGGTCGTGACTCCATCCTTGCGCAGGTCGTCAACGAGGCCATTCCGGGCAAGTACTCCGAGGCGGTTGCAGAGACCGAGACCAAGGCCATCGGCCAGCCGGAGATCGACCTGTCGGAACTGAAGTACGGCGAGAGCGTCACCTTCACCGCTGAGGTCGACGTCCGTCCCGAGATCACCCTGCCCGACTACTCGACCCTGTCGGTCGAGGTCGACCCCGTCGAGATCGACGACGCCGCAGTCGACGAGCAACTCGAGGGACTGCGCGCACGCTTCGGCACGCTGCAGGGCGTCGAGCGCGGTGCGGCCGACGGCGACTTCGTATCGATCGATCTCGCCGCCGAGGTCGACGGCGAGCCCGTCGACGAGGCGTCGACCGAGGGTCTGTCGCACGAAGTGGGCTCCGGCCAGCTGATCGACGGTCTCGACGAGGCCCTCGTCGGCCTTGCGGCCGGCGAGACCAAGGTGTTCACCACCAAGCTGGTCGCCGGCGATCACGCCGGTGAGGAGGCCGCGGTGACCGTGACCGTCAACTCGGTCAAGGAGCGCGAGCTGCCCGAGGTCGACGATGAGTTCGCCCAGATGGCTAGCGAATTCGACACCGTCGACGAACTGAAGGAGAGTCTGCGCGAGCGGGTCGCCACCTCGAAGAAGCTCGAGCAGGCGAACGCGATCCGCGACAAGGTGCTCGAGCAGCTGCTCGAGACGGTCGAGGTTCCGCTGCCGGAGAAGGTTGTCGAGAGCCAAATCGAAGGACAGCAGCACCAGATCATCCACGCGCTCGGACATGACGACGAGCAGCTCGCCAAGTTCCTCGAGGCACAGGGCACCACGCGCGAGAAGTGGGACGCCGAAGCTCGCGACGAGGCCGAGAAGTCGGTCCGCACGGAGCTCCTGCTCGACGCGATCGCCGAGCAGCAGGACACCCAGGTCAGCCAGGACGAGCTGACCCAGCAGATCATCTTCCAGGCGCAGCGCTACGGAATGCAGCCGCAGGAGTTCATCCAGCAGCTGTCGCAGGCCAATCAGGTGGGTGCGGTCTTCGCCGAGGTCCGCCGGGGCAAGGCCCTCGCCGGGATCGTCAAGGACATCACCGTCACCGACACCACCGGCGCCGCCGTCGACACCTCCGAATTCTTCGGTGACGACAGCGACTCGGCCGACGACGAGACCTCGGCCGACAACGAGACAGCGGCCGACACCGACAACTGAACATCGGTGCCGAACAGCCGGTTCGGGGCGTGTACTCGCCTCGGCCGGCTGTTCTGCTCTCAGCGAAGACCGGTGTCCGCGGGGGTGTCGGGCGACTCGCATTGACTAGTGTCGGTGGAGACGTCTCGACAAGACGACATGATCGCCGAAGGTGCGAGGACCGGCGGGCCCGCGCAGAGGAGTACGGCGCCGACGAATACGGGGCAGACGAGTAGGACGGCCGATCAGCACGACAGGCCATCACGACAACAAGGTAAAGGTAGGGACCGTGACCAAGCCGACCATCCACACACCGACCATGAGTTCAGGTGTCGCCGGGCTGAACCTGACCGATTCGGTGTTCGAGCGGCTGCTGCGTGAGCGCATCATCTTCCTCGGCACGCAGGTCGACGACGACATCGCGAACCGCCTGTGCGCGCAGATCCTGCTGCTCGCCGCGGAGGACCCGACGAAGGACATCAACCTCTACATCAACTCGCCCGGCGGGTCGGTCACCGCGGGTATGGCGATCTTCGACACCATGCAGCTCGCCAAGTGCGATGTCGCCACCTACGCGATGGGTATGGCCGCGTCGATGGGGCAGTTCCTGCTGGCAGCGGGCGCCAAGGGCAAGCGTCATGCACTCCCGCACGCGCGCATCATGATGCATCAGCCGTCCGCCGGAATCGGTGGTACCGCGGCCGACATCGCGATCCAGGCCGAGCAGTTCGCGGCCACCAAGAAGGAGATGAACCGGCTCAACGCCGAGTTCAGCGGTCAGCCCCTGGAGAAGATCGAGGCCGACGCGGACCGCGACAAGTGGTTCACCGCGGCCGAGGCCAAGGAGTACGGCCTCGTCGACCACGTGATCTCCCAGTCCTGAGCCGGGCCGATCAGGCATCCCACTCCCACCACCTAGTCAACGGAGCATCAGATGACCACCTCCTTCACATCGGACGCGTACGCCGCAGAGGTCGCCGCGGGCATCCCCGCGTCGGCACTCGCGCTCAAGAGCATCGAGGCGCGCTACATCCTCCCGCAGTTCATCGAGCACACGCCCAACGGGCAGCGGCAGTACGACCCGTACGCAAAGCTCTTCGAAGAGCGCATCGTCTTCGTCGGAACGCCCATCGACCAGACCGTTGCCAACGACGTGATGGCTCAGCTCCTCGTCCTCGAGTCGCAGGACCCGGACCGGGACATCACGATGTACATCAATTCGCCCGGCGGCAGCGTGCCGGACATGTTGGCGATCTACGACACCATGCAGTACGTGCACTGCGACATCGTGACGGTCTGCTTGGGTGAGGCGGCGTCGGCGGCAGCAATCCTGCTGGCCGGCGGCACGCCAGGCAAGCGTGCAGCGCTCCCGAACGCGACGATCCTCATTCACCAGCCGCGCACCGGCGGCGCATATCAGGGTCAGGTTTCCGACCTCGAGATCCAGGCCGCGGAGATCGAGCGCATTCGCAACCGTCTCGACGAGATCCTGGCCGGGCACACGGGGCAGCCCGCAGAGAAGATCCGCAAGGACACCGACCGCGACAACATCCTCACCGCCGAGGCCGCCAAGGAGTACGGCATCGTCGACGAGGTGTTCGAGTACCGCAAGAAGTCGCTGAAGAAGTCGTCGTCCTGACCTCGGTGGCTCGCCCGTCGGTGTCTGGCCGTTCCGACACGCCGGGACGCGGGTGCGCCACCGCGGTGCGCAACGGCGTCATCCTTGACGTCTGCGACATCCAACCGAAGAAGACCCTGACGCCCGGACAAGGCAAACAACAGTCACGACATTTGGTGTTATCGGTCGAAGTTCACGCGGCACACGAGTACCGTCGTGTTACTGGCGAATGGCGCGTCGATGGTGAGCCCGTGTCCTGCGTACGCAACGTCCGGCACGTGTCCGCCACCGGAGTGGACTGCCGACTCGGCAGGCCCGGCGGGGCGGTGACGAGAAGAACGAGGAAGTAGGTACAGCACGAGATGGCACGAATCGGAGACGGTGGGGATCTGCTGAAGTGCTCGTTCTGCGGCAAGAGCCAGAAGCAGGTGAAGAAGCTGATCGCCGGCCCAGGCGTCTACATCTGCGATGAGTGCATCGATCTGTGCAACGAGATCATCGAGGAGGAACTCGCCGAGAGCGGCGACGTCAAGCTCGACGAACTGCCCAAGCCGGCCGAGATCCGCGACTTCCTCGAGAACTACGTCATCGGTCAGGACACCGCGAAGCGCACCCTGGCGGTGGCCGTCTACAACCACTACAAGCGCATTCAGGCCGGGGAGAAGAAGGATTCGCGGACCGGCGAGACCGTCGAACTCGCGAAGTCCAACATCCTGATGCTCGGTCCGACCGGTTGCGGCAAGACTTATCTCGCCCAGACCCTGGCGAAGATGCTGAACGTGCCGTTCGCGATCGCCGACGCCACGGCCCTCACCGAGGCCGGATACGTGGGTGAGGACGTCGAGAACATCTTGCTGAAGCTGATCCAGGCCGCCGATTACGACGTGAAGCGCGCCGAGACCGGGATCATCTACATCGACGAGGTCGACAAGATCGCCCGCAAGAGCGAGAACCCGTCGATCACGCGTGATGTGTCCGGTGAGGGCGTGCAGCAGGCGCTGCTGAAGATTCTCGAGGGCACCCAGGCGTCGGTGCCGCCGCAGGGCGGGCGCAAGCATCCGCATCAGGAGTTCATCCAGATCGACACCACCAACGTGCTGTTCATCGTGGCGGGGGCGTTCGCCGGACTCGAGAAGATCGTGTCCGAGCGGATCGGCAAGCGCGGCATCGGCTTCGGCAACGACGTGGCCACCAAGGACGAGGTGGACACCACCGATCACTTTGCCGAGGTGATGCCCGAGGATCTCATCAAGTTCGGTCTGATCCCGGAGTTCATCGGTCGTCTCCCGGTTGTCGCCTCGGTGACGAACCTCGACAAGGAGTCGCTGGTCAGCATCCTGTCCGAACCGAAGAATGCGCTCGTCAAGCAGTACACCCGGCTGTTCGACATGGACAACGTGGAACTCGAGTTCACTCAGGATGCGCTCGAGGCCGTCGCAGACCAGGCGATCCACCGGGGCACCGGCGCTCGTGGTCTCCGGGCGATCATGGAAGAGGTCCTGCTGCCGGTGATGTACGACATCCCGAGCCGCGACGACGTGGAGAAGGTCGTGGTGACCGGCGAGACGGTCCGCGACAACGTCCTGCCGACCATCGTGCCGCGCAAGGACAACCGCGACGAACGGCGCGACAAGAGCGCCTGACAGACGAGGGTTGCGAAGATCCCACCGCTCACAGCTGTAGCGGTGGGATCTTTGCGTTGGGTGGTCAGCGTGGAAGCTGGTCGCCGACCCGCTCCAACCGGATGACGACCGCCTTCGACACCGGTGTGTTCGATCCCTTGGCGACCGATCGCAGCGGCACCAGCGGATTGGTCTCCGGGTAGTACGCCGCCGCATTTCCGCGCGGGGTGTCGTAGGCGACGACCTCGAAGCCTTCGACGCGGCGCTCCTCGGTTCCGTCCGGACCGTCGAACTCCGACACGATGTCGACGTGGTCGCCCGCGGTGAGGCCGAAGGCGGCGATGTCGTCGGGGTGGACCATGACGACGTGCCGATTGCCCTTGATCCCGCGGTACCGGTCGTCGTGGCCGTAGATCGTGGTGTTGTACTGGTCGTGACTGCGCATCGTCTGCAGAATCAATCGACCCTCGGGTACCGGTAGCCATTCCAGCGGTTGCGCCGCGAAGTTGGCCTTGCCGTTGGGGGTGTCGAACTCTCGGTCGTCCCGCGGTGGGTGCGGCAGGGTGAAGCCGTCGGATTTGCGCACGCGGATGTTGAAGTCCTCGAACCCCGGAATGACCCGCTCGATACGGTCCCGGATGGCGTCGTAGTCGCCGCGGAACCGTCGCCACGGCACCGGATGATCGTCGCCGAGGACGGTGCGTGCGAGGTCGCAGACGATCGCGATCTCGCTGCGCAGCTGATCCGAGGCGGGGGGAAGCGAGCCACGCGACAGATGTACCACCGACATCGAGTCCTCAACCGAAACCTGTTGCGGCACACCGTCCACAACGTCCTTGTCGGTGCGCCCGAGGGTGGGCAGGATGAGGGCTGCCGTCCCGGTCACCAGATGTGACTCGTTGAGTTTGGTGCTGACATGCACGGTCAGGGCGCAGCGTCGTAGCGCCTCCTCGGTGAACGCGGTGTCGGGCGCCGCCGACACGAAGTTGCCGCCCATCGCCATGAACAGGCGGATCTCGCCGCGGTGCATTGCAGCGATCGCGGCGACGGTGTCGTATCCGTGTTTGCGTGGACTCGAAATACCGAACTCCGCGTCTTGGGCCGCGAGGAACGACTCGGGCATCTTCTCGAAGATGCCCATCGTGCGGTCGCCTTGGACATTCGAATGACCACGCACCGGGCAGAGGCCCGCGCCGGGCTTGCCGATCATTCCGCGCAACAGCAGGACGTTGGTGCCCTCGGCGATGGTCGCGACCCCGTGGCGGTGCTGCGTCAAACCCATGGCCCAACACAGGACGATCCGGTCCGACGACGCGACCTTCTCGGCCAGGGTGACGATCTGTCCGCGGGTCAGCCCGGTGGCCTGCACGATCTCGTCGAGATCGACGTCCTCGAGGAGGCGGAGATAGTCGTCGACCCCGGCGCAGTGATTGTCGAGGAAGTCGTGGTCGAAAACCGTTCCGGGAGCCGCGCGTTCGGCGTCGAGGAGGAGACGCGCGACACCGCGGAACAAGGCCATGTCGCCACCGAGCCGAATCTGGAGGAAGTCGTCGGCGAGTTTCGCGCCGGCGCCGACCACGCCACCGACCTTTTGCGGATCCTTGAACCGCATGAGGCCGGCCTCCGGCAGCGGGTTCACCGCCACGATGGTGGCGCCGTTGTGCTTGGCCTTCTCGAGCGTCGACAGCATCCGCGGATGGTTGGTGCCGGGATTCTGTCCGGCGATGATGATCAGATCGGCCGCTTCGAGATCGGGAACGGTGACCGACCCCTTGCCGATCCCGATCGACGCGCCCAGTGCCGTGCCCGAGGACTCGTGGCACATGTTGGAGCAGTCGGGCAGGTTGTTGGTTCCGATGCTGCGGGCAAGGAGTTGGTAGACGAAGGCGGCTTCGTTGCTGGTGCGTCCCGACGTGTAGAAGGCGGCCTCGTCGGGCGAGTCCATCGCCGAGATCTCCTCGGCAACAAGTCGATTGGCGTCGTCCCAGCTGATCTCCCGGTAGTGGGTGTCGCCGGGTGCGAGATACATGGGATGGGTGATCCGGCCCTGTTGTGACAGCCAGTACCCGGACCGTGTCCGCAGGTCGTCGACGGAGTGCTTGGCGAAGAACCCAGGCGTCACCTTGCGTTTGGTTGCCTCCTCGGCCACCGCTTTGGCGCCGTTCTCACAGAACTCGGCGTGCTTGCGGTGGCCCGGGTTCTCGGGCCACGCGCAGCCGGGGCAGTCGAAGCCGTCGCGCTGGTTGAGTTTCGTGAGGGTCTTGGCCGTCCGCAGTGGGCCCATCTGCTCGACCCCGCGTCGCAATGCCACCGCGACGGCCGGAACGCCGGCCGCGTACGACTTCACATGGCCCAGGTGGACGGACTCGGGTTCGTGCACCTGGTGGTCGTCGGGGCCGTGAGAACTGCTCATGATTCCCATCCTGCACCCCAAAAGGCGATCGTTGCCACACACTGGGTGCATGGGAGACACGGAACACAACGCACCCCGAACCGAAGCGTCGGACGGACGACTGGCCGGCATCGTCCTCGCAGGCGGACGGTCGCGGCGCATGGGTCAGGACAAGGCGGCACTCGACTGGGACGGCGAGCCGATGCTGGCGCGCATCGTGCGGGTCGCCGCCGAGCGGTGCGAGCCGATTCTGGTGGTGGCGACCGAGGAATCCTCGGCGTATCAGGGTCTGTTCGGCACCGGCGGGCCCGAGGCGCAGTGGATCACCGACGAGGAGCCGGGCGCAGGCCCGCTTGGCGGCCTGGTCGCGGGATTGTCCGCCGCAGCCGCCGGAGGAGCCGAACTGGCCTTCGTCTGTGCGACCGACATGCCGCTGATCTCGGCGGAACTCATCGACGAACTGCTCACCGGCGTCACACCGTCGGCACAGGCGGTCATCGCCCACGACAACCAGCGAGACCATCCGATGGCCGGCATCTACCGCACCGATGCCGCCGGGGTGATTGCCGACGTGGTCGCCACCGGTGAGCGGCGGATGACCGCGGCGCTCGACGCGCTGACCACCTACCGCATCTCGGTCTCCGAGCCGGACTGGCTGGTCAACGTGAATGCCCCCGAGGATCTGCACCGCCTGCGCGTCTGAGGGTCGCTCGATGACGGGGATAACCTCCCGCAGGGGCGATGCGCGCAGCCCAATAGAATGGCCTGCGTGAGCGCACCCGACCCGACGTCCGAACTGCCGAAGTCCTGGGATCCCGCCGAGCACGAGTCCCGGCTGTACCAGGAGTGGCTGGATGCCGGCTATTTCACCGCCGACGCGGACACCGACAAGCCGCCCTTCTCCATCGTCATCCCACCGCCCAATGTCAACGGTTCGCTGCACATGGGGCATGCCTACGAGCATGTCCTGATGGATGCGCTGTCGCGCCGCCGCCGGATGCAGGGCTACGAAGTGCTTTGGCTGCCGGGCATGGACCATGCGGCGATCGCCATGCAGACCATGGTCGAACGCAAGTTGGCGCAGGAGGGCAAGACTCGCGACGATCTGGGCCGGGAAGCCTTCATCGAGCGGGTGTGGGCAGAGAAGGCCGAGATCGGCGGCAACATCGGCGAGCAGATGCGTCGTCTCGGTGACGGCGTCGACTGGAGTCGTGAGCGCTTCACGATGGACGACGGCCTTTCCCGGGCGGTTCACACGGTCTTCAAGAAGATGTACGAGGACGGGCTGATCTATCAGGCCGAGCGCCTGGTCAACTGGTCACCGGTACTCAAGACTGCGGTCAGCGACATCGAGGTGTCCTACGCCGACGTCGAGGGCGAACTCGTCAGCTTCCGTTACGGCTCACTCGACGATGCGCAGCCGCACATCGTGGTCGCGACCACGCGGTTGGAGACGATGCTCGGTGACACGGCGATCGCCGTGCACCCCGACGACGAGCGGTACGCGCATCTGATCGGCACCGAACTCGAGCACCCCTTCGTCGACCGCCGCATTCCGGTCATCGCCGACGACTACGTGGATCCCGAATTCGGCAGCGGCGCAGTCAAGATCACCCCCGCGCACGATCCCAACGACTTCGCGATCGGGCAGCGCCATGACCTGCCGATGCCGACGATCATGGACGAGTCCGCGCGAATCGCCGGTACCGCAACCGAATTCGACGGTATGGACCGGTTCGAGGCGCGGGTCAAGATCCGCGAGACGCTTGCTGCGCAGGGACGGATCGTCAAGGAGGTCCGACCGTATCTGCACAGCGTCGGGCATTCCGAACGCACCGGTGAGCCCATCGAACCGCGTCTCTCGATGCAGTGGTGGGTCAAGGTGGATACCCTCGCCAAGGCGGCGGGTGACGCCGTGCGCGCCGGTGACACCGTGATCCACCCGACCTCTATGGAACCGCGCTGGTTCGCCTGGGTCGACAACATGCACGACTGGTGCATCTCGCGGCAGTTGTGGTGGGGCCACCGCATCCCGATCTGGTACGGACCCGAGGGCGACATCGTCTGTGTGGGACCCGACGAGCAGGCACCCGAGGGCTACGTGCAGGAGACCGACGTCCTCGACACCTGGTTCTCGTCGGGGCTGTGGCCGTTCTCGACGCTCGGCTGGCCCGACGAAACCGCCGACCTGGCGAAGTTCTATCCGACCTCGGTCTTGGTCACCGGCTACGACATCCTGTTCTTCTGGGTGGCCCGGATGATGATGTTCGGCACCTACGTCGGTCGGGACTTCGGCCCGCAAGCAGCGGTTCCGTTCCGAAATCTGTTCCTGCACGGTCTGGTTCGTGACGAGCATGGCCGGAAGATGTCGAAATCGAAGGGTAACGGCATCGATCCGCTCGACTGGGTGGAGCGCTTCGGAGCGGATGCGCTGCGGTTCACCCTGGCCCGCGGAGCCAACCCGGGCAGCGACATCTCGGTGGGCGAGGACCACGCGTCGTCGTCCCGGAACTTCGCTACCAAGCTGTTCAACGCGACCAAGTTTGCCCTGATGAACGGTGCCGCGGTGGGTGAACTCCCGGCGGCCGACGAACTGACCGTCGCCGATCGGTGGATTCTGGGCCGCCTGGACGAAGTACTGGCGGAGGTAGATGCCGGGTTCGAATCCTACGAGTTCTCCAAGGCCTGCGAGGCGCTCTATCACTTCGCCTGGGACGAGGTGTGCGACTGGTATCTCGAGCTGGCCAAGGTGCAGTTCTCGGAAGATGAAGGCCGTTCTCGCACCACGTCTTTGGTTCTCGGCGCAGTGCTCGATCCACTGCTGCGGGCGCTGTCGCCGGTGATGCCCTTCGTGACCGAGGTGCTGTGGAAGGCCCTCACCGGTGGCGAGTCGCTGGTGATCGCGTCGTGGCCGGAACCGTCCGGCGCGACGCCGGATGCCGAGGCGGCCGGATTGATCGACGACCTGCAGAAGCTCATCACCGAGGTCCGCCGCTTCCGCAGCGACCAGGGACTGCGACCGGGTCAGCGTGTCGCCGCACGATTCGACGCACTCGACACCGCCGGACTCGACGCCACGCTGCCCTACGTCCGATCGCTGGCCCGGCTCGATCCTGAGGCCGAGGGATTCGCGGCGACCGCAACGCTCGAGGTGCGGCTGAGTCGTGCCACGGTGACCGTCGAGATCGACACCACCGGAACCGTCGACGTGGCGGCCGAACGCAAGCGCCTCAACAAGGACCTCGCCGCCGCGGAGAAGGAATTGTCTTCCACGACAGCCAAACTGGGCAACGACCAGTTTCTGTCGAAGGCGCCCGACCACGTCGTCGACAAGATCCGCGAACGGCAGCGCGTGGCCGGCGAGGAAGTGGAGCGCATCGGCGCCAAGCTGGCGAGTATGGGTGGCGCGTGAGTGATTCGGACGGAATGAACGACGGTTGGCCGGAAGAAGATCCGGCCATCGGCGGTGATCCGCTGGGCCTTTCGGCGCTTCTCGACGACGAGGCGGCAAACGCCGAGGATCAGGTGGTCGCGGACGTGCCGACGGAGGATTCGGCGGAAGATCTGGCCGAACTCGCCGAGGTGGAGGCCGACCTCGACACTCGGTGGCCCGAGACCAAGATCGAGCCGTCGCTGACGCGCATCAGCACTCTGATGGACCTGCTCGGCTCGCCGCAACACGGGTACCCGGCCATTCACATCGCGGGTACCAACGGCAAGACATCGGTGACCCGGATGATCGACGCGCTGCTCGTTGCGCTGCATCGTCGGACCGGCCGGATCACCAGCCCGCACCTGCAACGGGTGACCGAGCGAATCTCGCTGGACGGCAAGCCGATTGCCGCTCGCACCTATATCGACACCTATCGTGAGCTCGAGCCCTACATCACGATGGTCGACGATTCGTCCACGGCTGCGGGCGGCCCCCGGATGAGCAAGTTCGAGGTCCTCACCGCGATGGCATACGCGGTGTTCGCCGAGGCGCCGGTCGACGTCGCAGTGGTCGAGACGGGCATGGGCGGCCGGTGGGATGCCACCAACGTGATCGACGCAGCGGTCGCGGTGATCACGCCGATCGCGATGGATCATGCCGACTACCTCGGGGACACGCTGACTGCGATCGCGGGGGAGAAGGCCGGAGTCATCAAGGCAGCCGATCCCGATGCGCTCGTCCCGGTGGACCCGATCACGGTGCTCGCCCCGCAGGAGCCGGAGGTCACCGACGTCCTGCTGCGGGCGACCGTCGAGGCGGGCACCGTGGTGGCCCGGGCCGGCAGCGAATTCACCGTCCTGGAATCGATCACCGCGGTCGGTGGGCAGATGCTGACGTTACGCGGGCTCGGCGGCGTCTACGACGAGGTCTTCCTGCCGTTGCACGGAGCACACCAGGCGGGCAATGCCGCACTGGCGCTGGCAGCCGTGGAGGCGTTCTTCGGCGCGGGTGCGCAGCGCCAACTCGACATCGAGGCCGTGCGCGAGGGATTCGCGTCGGTGGCGGTACCCGGACGGTTGGAACGGTTGCGCAGCGCGCCGACGGTATTCGTCGATGCCGCCCACAACCCGCACGGCGCAATGGCTCTCGCGCAGGCGCTCGTCGAGGAGTTCGACTTCCGTCGGGTGATCGGGGTCGTCGGGGTGCTCGGCGACAAGGATGCGCGCGGTCTGTTGGAGGCTCTGGAACCCGTTTTCGACATGGTGGTGCTGACCAACAACGGGTCGCCGCGCGCGCTGGACACCGCGACCCTGTCCGACTACGCCGTCGAGATCTTCGGCGAGGAGCGGGTCGAGGTGAAGCCGTTCCTGCCGGACGCGGTGGAGGCAGCGATCGCGCTGGCCGAGGAGGTCGACGGCGAACCCGTCTCCGGTGCGGGTGTCGTCATCACCGGGTCGGTGGTGACGGCCGGCGCGGCACGGACGCTGTTCGGGAAGGAACCACGATGACCAAGGAACCGCGATGACCGACGCGCCGACACGGTTCACCCCGCCGGCCAACGATCCGTGGAAAGGGCTGCGCGGGGTGATGGCCGGAACGCTGATCCTCGAGGTCATCGTGATGATCCTGACGTTCCCGATCGTCGCGCGCATCGCCGGCGGCCTGACGTGGTTTTCCGGCGCCTACCTCGCGTTGGTGACGGTCGCGCTGATTCTCGCAGCCGGGATGCAGGGACGACGCAACGCTCTGACCATCGACCTCGGTCTGCAGTTCGCGGTGATCGCAGGTGGCATCTTCCACTGGTCGATCGCCGTCGTGGGGGTGCTGTTCCTGTGCGTCTGGGTGTACATCCGCTACGTCAAACTCGACGTCGAACGTCGGATCGAGTTGGGTCTGCTGCCAGGTCAGGAACCCATCGACGACTGATCGGTTTGAGATCGCGACCGCCGGTATCCGCCCGCTGCAACAGCTGTTGCGGGAACGTTATCGGCATGGGTTCCCTTGGGCAGGGGATACCTGTGAGAATGACGCGAGCCGGGGGCGGACCGTAGTGGTCGGGGGTGGCGTTCCTCGGTTTCAACAGATGTCGTCCGGACGTGAGGAACTACGTGCAGCTCAACCACTCTGATCTCCATTCCACCCGACGTCTGCGCCTGCGCGTCCCGGCCATGCTCGGCGGGGCGGTTTGTGCGTTGGCGCTGGCGAGTTCGGCCCTGATGAGTTCGGCCCTGATGAGTTCGGCGCTGACCGGCTCGGCGCATGCGGCACCGAGCACACCGGAGATCGTGATCCCCACCGCCGATGCCCCGGTCCCGGTGGGTCAAGGTGAGTACAGCTACATCGCGACGCACGAGGTGACCAAGCGGGCTGCCGGGATGAAGATCGCCGCGGCCGTCGCATCGCTGCCCGTACCGGCGCAGTACCGGCCCGCGAACCTGGCCTTGGCCAAGCAATTCGACCTCGCCCTCGCGGGAGCGCTCGCATCACCCGGCGGCTGCGTGCAGGTGGTCGTCGACCCGCGTTCGCGCGACGGCAGCCTGTTCAACTACGGATTCTTCCCCGTCGCGGGTCAGTACTGTTCCTGATCCCCAACACCACTAAGGTGTGATCGTGACCGAACGAACTCTCGTCCTCATCAAGCCCGACGGCGTCGCCCGCGCGCTCGTCGGCGACATCGTCAGCCGTATCGAACGCAAAGGATTGTCGCTGGTCGCGCTCGAACTGAAGACCGTCAGCGACGAGGTGGCCCGTGGCCACTACGCCGAGCACGAGGGCAAACCGTTCTATCCGTCGTTGCTGGAGTTCATCACGTCCGGTCCGCTGGTCGCCGCCGTGCTCGAAGGCCCGCGTGCGGTGGCCGCGTTCCGCCAGATCGCGGGTGGAACCGACCCGGTGGAGAAGGCGGTGCCCGGCACGATCCGCGGTGACTTCGCGTTGTCCACCCAGAACAACCTGGTCCACGGGTCCGACTCGCCGGAGTCCGCAGAGCGGGAGATCGCGCTCTGGTTCCCCGAGCTCGGTAGCTGACCGCCCAGCACTCGAGTCGAATGGGAGAAAGCGAGTGCTGCAGCACTCGCTTTCTCCCATTCGGCACCGGTTGTCGCGAGGCCGACAATCACTGCGAACGCCAAAAAGGGTCATAGTTTGCGGCTATCGGATCGGGGTGTGGGATACTTGCACAGTTGTCGGCGACACACTTTGTCCACGGCAACACCGATGACGCGCCCGGTATCGGCGCGGACCGGCACAATCACACGCCGGTCGGCGGCCTGAACGACAGCGCGGCGCCGTCATCGCCATGCAAGAGCGTCAGAGGACGGTCCGCCAACCCGGATCACCGACGACGCGCAGACCACACAACACCGGCCCGCGGGCCGGGACACAGAGCAGACCCTCGCGTGGCCGCGTCAGCCCGACGCGCCCGGGGGTTCGAGGAGACTGAGTGACCGACAACGGGTCGCCGGCTGACGCGAACGCAGCGTCCGGATCGGCGGAACAATTTTCCAGCAGACTTCGTGTGCACGCGCTCGCCCGAGCCTTGGGCGTGACGAGCCGTCAGGTGCTTGCGCACCTGGCCGAGCTCGGAGCGCAGATCCGAAGCGCACAATCCAGCGTCGAACCCGACGTTGCGCAGGCCGTCGCCGACCGTGTGCGCCACCACGTCGAGGTTGATGCCTCGTCGCTTGCCGCCGTCGATGTGGCCGGCGGGGTCGATGTGGCCGGCCCAGAGGCGCCCGAGGCGGAAACAGCAACCGTCGAGGCCGCCACGCCGGCACCCGACGCCGAGGCCGCCACGCCGGTGACCGATACCCAAGCGGCCGCCCCGGCAGTCGCCACCGAAGCCGGGAGCGCGCCCGCCGAGGTGGACACGACCCTGGTCGAGGCCCAGGTCGAGGAACCGGCCACGGCACAGCCGACTCTGTGCTCGGCGGCATCGAGCCAATACGACCGGCCGATCGCGGACGAAAGCGCAGCAGTCGCTGCCGGGCCGCTGTTCCTCCAGCCGCAGGCACCCGAGCGTGGCGCGAGTCCGGCGCCCAAGCGCGACGCACCCGACCAGGCTTCGGCCGCGTCCGACGCAAGTGACAAAGACACCGGCGACAAAGCGCAGTCGGATTCCGCCGACAGCGATGACGACTCGTCTTCCGACGAGGGTTCGGGTGACTCGAGCCGTCGCCGCAGGCGCCGCGGGCGTCGGGGCCGTGGTCGCGGACGCGGCGAACAGGGCAGCGATGACACCCGCGGCGACGACGCAGCTTCCGACGACGCTGGTTCCGACGGCGCAGCTTCCGACGACGCTGGTTCCGACGGCGCGGTGAGCGGTGCCACCGACAACGACACCGCCGGGCCTGCTGATGGCTCGGAATCATCGTCCGGATCGCAGGATGATGCCGGCGGTGGCGACGGATCGGGCGCCAAGAAGTCGGGCAAGCCGTCCGGCAAGAAGGGCAAGAAGTCCAAGAAGAAGACCTCCGACGCCCAGGGCGAAGGCTCCGACGGCGATGCAGACACCTCCGATGAGGATGGCGCGGCATCGGCCGACGAGGGCGACTCGACTGATTCCGACGCCGACAACGGCGCCGAGGGTTCGTCGACCCGGCGTCGCCGGCGGCGTCGCCGTCGCAAGGGGGGCGCCGACTCCGACGAGTCCTCCTCGCCCGATGATCCGCCGAACACCGTCGTTCACGAGCGGGAGCCGCGCAGCAAGCGGGCCCGGGACGAGGTGCAGGGGATCTCCGGATCCACCCGACTCGAGGCGAAGCGTCAGCGCCGACGCGACGGGCGCGACGCCGGTCGTCGTCGTCCGCCCATCCTGACCGAATCGGAGTTCTTGGCCCGCCGCGAGGCGGTCGACCGGGTGATGGTTGTCCGTGAGCGCAGCGCTAACAGCCGCATCGCGCTCGGCGGGGGCGACGACGGCGGGCATGGGCACGCCACTCCGGTCGAGGACTACACGCAGGTCGCGGTCCTCGAGGACGGCGTCCTGGTGGAACATTTCGTCACCACGGAGACCTCGTCGTCGATGGTCGGCAACATCTACCTCGGCCGCGTGCAGAACGTGCTGCCGGGCATGGAGGCCGCGTTCGTCGACATCGGGCGTGGCCGCAACGGCGTCCTGTACGCCGGTGAGGTCAACTGGGATGCCGCGGGGCTCGACGGTGGCTCGCGCAAGATCGAGCAGGCCCTCAAGCCCGGCGACAATGTGCTCGTCCAGGTCTCCAAGGACCCGGTCGGGCACAAGGGTGCACGCCTGACCACCCAGATCTCGCTGGCCGGCCGCTACCTGGTCTACGTGCCCGGCGGCTCGTCGACCGGTATCAGTCGCAAGCTGCCGGACGTGGAACGCAAGCGGCTCAAGCAGATTCTGGCCAAGTTGGTGCCCGACGACGCCGGCGTGATCATCCGCACCGCGTCCGAAGGCGTCAGCGCCGAGGATCTCGGTGCCGACATCGCCCGACTGGAAGCGCAGTGGAAGGCGATCGACGAGTCGGTCGCCGGGGCGAAGAAGGGCTCGGGGGCGTCCAACCCGAAGGCACTCTACGAGGAGCCGGACCTGTTGGTCCGTGTGGTCCGCGACCTGTTCAACGAGGACTTCAAGAAGCTCGTGGTGGAAGGCGACAAGGCGTGGAGCCTCGTCGACGGCTACGTCAGTTCGGTGGCGCCCGACCTCATGGAGCGCGTCGAGAAGTTCGACAAGGCCCACGCCGACGCGCCGGATTCCTTTGTCGTGCATCGCATCGACGAACAACTGGCCAAGGCGCTCGACCGCAAGGTGTGGCTGCCCTCGGGCGGCACGCTGATCATCGAGCACACCGAGGCGATGACCGTCGTCGACGTCAACACCGGCAAGTTCACCGGCTCTGGAGGCAATCTCGAGGAGACGGTCACCCGCAACAACCTGGAAGCCGCCGAGGAGATCGTGCGGCAGATGAGGCTGCGCGACATCGGCGGGATGATCATCGTCGACTTCATCGACATGGTCCTCGAATCCAACCGTGACCTGGTGCTTCGACGCCTCACCGAGGCGCTCGCGCGTGACCGGACGCGGCACCAGGTGTCCGAGGTGACCTCGCTCGGACTCGTTCAGATGACGAGAAAGCGACTTGGCACCGGCCTGCTCGAGGCCTTCTCCACCACCTGCACCACCTGCTGTGGGCGCGGCATCATCGTGCACGCCAACCCGGTCGAGGTCCGCACCGAGGACACCAATCGCACCGACGGTGCCGGGTCGAAGCGTTCGCGCCGCGGCAAACGGAAGACCGAGGCGGCGCCGGAGGCCAAGCCGGCGCACAAACCGGCCGAGCACCCGATGTTCCGGGCGATGGCTGCACACGCGCACGACGAGGACGACGACACGACGCATGTCGAGGCGGCGACCGACGGCGACGCGGCGACGAGCGCGGCCGACGAGGTGGATACCTCGACACCGCAGGACGACTCGACCCAAGCACCCGATTCACCTCCGACGACCGAGGCGACCGTCGTGGCCGAACCCGACGCTGTGGTCGATGAATCTGTCGGTGACGCCGACGCCGAGGAGTCCTCGAGCGAGCCCGACGTCGCGCTGGTTGATCATCCCGACGACGCTGCTGCCACACCGAAGCGACGGCGCCGGGTGGTGCGTCGCGCCGCGTCGCCGACAACGGCACCCGAACCGGTGGTCATCACGGCGCAGGATGCCGCGGCCGCACCGCTCACGACCTTTGGTCCGGCGTCGGGTGCCGGGACGGAATCGGTGGTCGCGGTGCGCCGACGGCCGCGGCGTCGTACGGCGGGACGCCCCGCCGGACCGCCGCCCGCAGAACAATGACCGAGGGTCCGATCACACCTGGTCGAGCGAGTTTGACCCGACCGGCAACGTTCCCGTAATCTTGCAAGGTCGCCTCCGCGGAGGTTCTGCGCTGTGCGGGTGTATCGACCCAGGTCGAAAGCCCCGAACGGTTGGCAGCCCCGACGGCAGGCATTCTGGTGTGAACCGCCTGAATCCCCGGCCATGGCTGGGTGTTCTGCGGCCAGCGCCGGCACGGACACCGAGCACGACAACATGGCACGACCAACATCATGCCCCGGCGCCAACCCAGCGCGGCGGGCCCGACGAGACAAGTTAGAGGAAGAACTTCGATGGCAACGTACGCGATCGTCAAGACCGGCGGTAAGCAGTACAAGGTCGCCGAGGGCGACATTGTGAAGGTCGAGAAGATCGACGGCGAGCCGGGCAGCACCGTGAGCCTGCCGGTCGCGTTGGTCGTCGACGGGTCGACCCTGACCACCGATGCCGACAAGCTGGCCAAGATCTCGGTCACCGGTGAGGTTGTCGAGCACGTCAAGGGCCCCAAGATCCGCATCCACAAGTTCAAGAACAAGACCGGCTACCACAAGCGCCAGGGTCATCGTCAGAAGCTGACGGTCCTCAAGGTCACCGGCATCAAGTAAACGACTTCATCCAGGAGGACTGACACATGGCACACAAGAAGGGCGCGTCCAGTTCGCGCAACGGTCGTGATTCCAACGCCCAGCGGCTCGGTGTGAAGCGCTTCGGCGGCCAGCAGGTGAGCGCGGGCGAGATCCTGGTTCGCCAGCGCGGCACCAAGTTCCACCCCGGTGTGAACGTCGGTCGCGGTGGCGACGACACCCTGTTCGCGCTCGAGGCCGGTGCGGTCGAGTTCGGCACCAAGCGTGGCCGCAAGACGGTCAACATCGTCCCGGAAGCTGTCCAGGCCTGACCTGACGGCGCCGCGAGAACACGCCTGAAAACAGGGCGGGCTGGGTCACGAGAACCCGCCCGCCCTGTTTGCTGTTCTCCACCGTCCACCCTCCGCGCCGACTCGCCCGTGAAGTAAAGCCTCCGAAGTAGAAAGGAACCGCCGATGTCTCGGTTCGTCGACCGCGTCACGATTCATGTGGCGGCCGGTAACGGTGGCCACGGTTGTGCCTCGGTACACCGTGAGAAGTTCAAGCCACTCGGTGGTCCCGACGGCGGCAACGGTGGCAACGGTGGGTCGGTGCGGCTGGTGGTCGATCCGCAGGTGCACACGCTGCTGGACTTCCATTTCCGCCCACATGCGAAGGCGGGCAACGGGAAACCCGGAGCCGGCGACAACCGCGACGGCGCGACGGGTGACGACCTCATCCTGAACGTGCCGGACGGAACCGTGGTCTTGGGAGCCGACGGTTCGATTCTCGCCGACCTCGTCGGAGTGGGCACGAGCTTCGATGCGGCCAAGGGCGGCCGCGGTGGTCTCGGTAACGCGGCACTGGCGTCCAAGGCGCGCAAGGCGCCGGGATTCGCTCTGCTCGGTGAAGAGGGCCAACACCGGGACCTCGTCCTCGAACTCAAGTCCGTCGCCGACGTCGGACTGGTGGGATTCCCTTCGGCGGGCAAGTCGTCGCTGGTCTCGGTGTTGTCGGCGGCAAAGCCGAAGATCGCCGACTACCCGTTCACGACTCTGGTCCCCAATCTCGGCGTGGTCCAGACCGCCGGCGACGTGTTCACGATCGCGGACGTCCCCGGACTCATCCCGGGCGCCTCGACCGGACGCGGCCTCGGACTGGAGTTCCTGCGCCATCTGGAACGCTGCGCGGTGCTCGCGCACGTGGTGGATTGCGCGACCCTCGAACCGGGACGTGACCCGATCTCCGACATCGACGCACTGGAGGCCGAACTGGCCGCCTACCAGCCCGCGCTCGATGCCGACCACGGACTCGGCGAGCTCGCCGACCGTCCGCGTGTGGTGATCCTGAACAAGGTCGACGTGCCGGATGCCGCCGATCTCGCGGATCTCGTGGAACCCGAGCTGGCGCAGCGAGGTTGGCCGGTGTTCCGGATCTCCGCGGTCACCCATCAGGGTCTGCGTGAACTGACCTTCGCGCTCGCGCGGATGGTACGCGAGTACCGGGAGTCGCAACCCGAGAAGGTGGCGCGGCGTCCGATCATCCGCCCCAAGGCGGTCGACGAGACCGGGTTCACGGTCACAGAGGACCCGGAGACCCCCGGCGGATTCGTCGTGCGTGGCACCCGCCCCGAGCGGTGGATCGCCCAAACCCAATTCGACAACGACGAAGCGGTCGGCTATCTCGCGGATCGTCTCAATCGGCTCGGCGTCGAGGACGAACTCATGCGCCTGGGCGCTCAGCCCGGCGCGCCGGTCACCATCGGCGCGGTCACCTTCGACTGGGAGCCCAGCACCCCGATGGGTGACGATGTCCCGATCACCGGACGCGGCACCGACATTCGACTCGATCGCTCCGATCGTGTGGGAGCAGCCGAACGCAAACAGGCGCGCCGTCTGCGTCGAGGACTGCATGAGGATTCCGACGACCACTCTCTTGACACCCACGACGGCGACCAGCTGACGTGAGCGAGGTTCGCGAGTCCATCGCGCATGCGCGCAGCGTCGTGGTGAAAATCGGATCGTCGGCGCTGACCGACCTCGGTACCGGACTCGACACCGACCGGCTTGACCGCCTTGCCGATGCCCTCGAGGCCCGAATGCGGGCCGGCTCGGATGTGATCGTCGTGTCGTCGGGCGCCATCGGTGCCGGGATCGCCCCGTTGGGGCTGAAGAAGCGTCCGACGGATCTGGCGACCAAGCAGGCCGCGGCAAGCGTCGGACAACTTGCCCTCGCACACGCATGGGGTACCTCGTTCGCGCGGTACAAGAGGACGGTCGGCCAGGTACTGTTGACCGCCGACGACATTTCCAACCGGGCGCATCACGCCAACGCCCAGCGCACCCTCGATCGTCTGCGGTCGCTGGGTGCCGTGGCCGTCGTCAACGAGAACGACACGGTGGCCACCAACGAGATTCGCTTCGGCGACAACGATCGGCTTGCCGCTCTGGTTGCCCATCTCGCGGGTGCCGATGCCTTGTTCCTGCTCTCCGACGTGGACGGTCTCTACGACGGGGATCCGCGCAAGGTGTCGCCGACGGGTGAACGCGCACGCTTCATCGCCGAGGTGGCCGGTCCTGAGGATCTCGATGGCGTGATCGCGGGTTCGGGCGGTGCGCTGGGAACCGGGGGAATGGCTTCCAAACTCGCTGCCGCGCGGTTGTCCGCGGATGCGGGTGTGCCGGTGCTTCTGGCGGCCGCCGCCGAAGCGGGACAAGCACTTTCGGATGCGTCGGTGGGGACGGTCTTCGCAGCTCGCCCGGAACGTCTGTCGGCGCGCCGGTTCTGGGTGCGCCACGCCGCGGACGCGCGGGGGCAGATCGTGCTCGACGACGGGGCGGTCGCGGCGGTGTCGCGCCGGCGGCGCTCCTTGCTGGCGGCCGGGGTCGTCGGGGTACGCGGGCGCTTCTACGACGGCGACGTGGTGGAACTCGTCGATCTCGCCGGAGCGGTTCGCGCGCGGGGCGTCTCCGCCTACAACGCCGACGACATCGCGAAGATGGTCGGCCGCTCCACCGCCGACCTCCCCGCGGAACTGCGTCGGCCCGTCATCCATGCCGACGACCTGGTGGCGGTCTGACTCGAAGAGTACTGCTCTCGGCCTCCTGAACTGGGGAAATGCGACCCTGTCGTCGTTTGATCGGGAGGTGCGAGGGACACCCTGTGTCGTGTTGGAAGATCTGTGTGCTGCAGCATCCGGTTGACCTGATTCGACACAGGGTGTGGCCAGAGTTCGAGCCGAGTACCACGGCGACCTGGCTGGGAGGCGCGGTCTGGGCTTCGTTCCGGCCGCGTCCGGCGTCGACCTGAGAGATCGCGCACCGCGGGTTTCGCGGCTCACCACCGGACCACTGAAAGTAGGGGAAGGTTCTTCCCCTACTTTCTGCCCCTGCTTGTCGAGTCGTCCGCGAGAAGACTCGCGGGGAAGACTCCAGGGATAGGGGACGAGTTTCTTCCCCTACTATTTGTGGATCATCGTCGCCGCGCCGCGCTCCACGGCCCTCTTCCCGCCTCCACGATCGCCGCCGCAGGCGGCGGGTGGATCGCTGATCCGAAGAGTTGGCGACCGGCTCTCTGATCTGCGGGTACCCCTGCTGGTTGAGTAGCCGAGCCCCAGAGCGGGGCGTTTCGAAACCCGGTGAGATGTCCTTGTCCGCAACCCGGTGGTCGCTGACATTCTCGGCTTCTGAGGTTTCGATACGACCTCGGCCAGCGCCTCGGCCCTCTCAACCAGCAGGTGGGGCCGAGCGTGAAAATGCTGGTCAGAGCTGGGAGCCAGACTCTTCGAGTTAGCCCACGGGAGTGGGTCCACCGGCGAGCGCGGGCAGCACCGTTGCGGCAAGGTGGTCGATCTTCAAGGTCGCGATGTCGTCGGCTCGCGTGGCACCGCGGTTCACGATGAGCACGGGTTTGCGAGTCCGGAAGGCATGACGTGCGAAGCGCAGTCCGCTCATCACGGTCAGCGACGACCCGACCACGAGGAGGGCATCGGCCTCGTCGACCAGCGTGAATGCCTGTTGGACAAGGTCTTTGGCAACACTCTCACCGAAGTAGACGATGTCGGGCTTCAGTATGCCACCACACGCGGGGCAGTCGACCATGTGGAAATCGGCGGTGTCGGCGATCACCGCGTCGGCGTCGGGTGCGACCTCGATGGCGCCGCGTCCACCGATTCGTTCCGCGAACTCGGCGTTGAGAGCTTCGAGGTGCGCCGCCAACCGATGCCGGGAGGTGCGCCAATCGCATGACAGGCAGCGCACGCGGCCGTAGCACCCGTGCAGTTCGAGGACACCGCGGGTGCCCGCCTTGGTGTGCAGCATGTCGACGTTCTGGGTGATGACCGTCGTGAGTCGGCCCTGCCGCTGGAGGTCGGTGAGCGCGAGGTGGGCGGCATTCGGTACCGAGGCGTCCATGTGGCGCCAACCGAGGTGATTGCGCGCCCAATAGTGGCGTCGGAACTCCGGTGACGACAGGAACATCTCCAGCGTCATCGGAGTGCGGCGTGGTGCTCCGGGGCTGCGGTAGTCGGGGATTCCGGAATCCGTCGAGATGCCGGCACCGGTCAGGACCACGAACCGCTTGTCGTCGAGGATGCGTCGCAGTTCGGCGAGACGGGCGTCGAGGTCGTCGTCGGCACGGGTGGGTGCGGCGGGTTCCCAGCCGATCTGCAAACGCGTGCGCACCCTGCCCAGGATAGGCAGGGTGCGCACGCGCGTCAGATCGCTACGTCCCTCAGACGTTTTCCGTGGCGTGCCGACCGCTCGGCGCGGGCACGGTGACCAGCGGATACACGCCGTTCTCGTCGTGCACCTCGGTGCCGACGACCGGCGGGTTGAACACGCACATCATCCGCATCTGTGTGTCGGCGGTGACGGTGTGGCGCTCGTGGCCGTTCAGCAGATACATCGATCCGGGGGCCAGGGGATAGGTCTCGCCGGTCTCGCGGTCGAGGAGCGTGCCCTCGCCTTCGACGAGCCACACGGCCTCGATGTGATTGGCGTAGTGGAACTCGTTGACCGAACCGGCCTTGATGGTCGTCTCGTGGAACGAGAATCCCACGTGATCGCCACCGAGGACGATGCGCTTGGACACCCAGTTGCCCTTGGGATCGGCGACCTCGCGCTCGGTCCCGGTGATCTCTGCTGTGGTTCGGACGATCATCCGATCACCTCCTTCACGGCGTCGCTGAGGATGCCCAGACCGCGATCCAGGTCCTCACGCGAGATGGTCAGCGGGGGAAGAAGTTTCACGACCTCGTCGGACGGGCCGGAGGTCTCGGCGAGCAACCCGGAACCGAACGCCGACGCGCACACCTTGCCGGCGGCGGTCGCCTCGTCGAACACGAGGCCGCGAACCATGCCGCGTCCGCGGGTCGAGATGCCGTCGTACGTGTTGGCCAGGCCGGTGAAGACCTCGTCGATCCGGGCACCCTTGGCGTGGATCTCGCGCGACAGGGCATCGTCGCCCCAGAAGAGGTCGATGGCCTTCGTGGCGGTGACGAATGCGGGGTTGTTGCCGCGGAAGGTGCCGTTGTGTTCACCCGGGGTCCACACATCGAGCTCCGGGCGGAACAGGGTCAGCGCGAGCGGCAGACCGTAGCCGCTGATCGACTTCGACAGGGTGACGATGTCGGGCTTGATCCCGGCGGCCTCGAACGAGAAGAACTCGCCGGTACGGCCGCAGCCCATCTGGACGTCGTCGACGATGAGCAGGATGTCGCGGCGGCGGCACAGGTCGGCGAGCGCCTGCAGCCACTCGATGCGTGCGACGTTGACGCCACCCTCGCCCTGCACGGTCTCCACGATCACGGCTGCGGGACGGTTCAGTCCGCTGCCCGAGTCGTCGAGCACCCGCTCGAACCAGGCAAAGTCCTCGACGACGCCGCCGAAGTAGTTGTCGAACGGCATCGGGGTGGCGTGGACCAGCGGCACACCCGCACCTGCGCGCTTCATCGAATTACCGGTCACCGACAGCGATCCCAGGGTCATCCCGTGGAATGCGTTGGTGAAGCTGATGATCGACTCGCGCCCGGTTACCTTGCGCGCCAACTTGAGTGCCGACTCGACGGCGTTGGTGCCGGTGGGGCCGGGGAACTGGATCTTGTAGTCCAATCCGCGCGGCGCCAGGATCTTGTCGGTGAACGCCTCGATGAACTTGCCCTTGGCGACAGTCGCCATGTCGAGACCATGGGTGATCCCGTCATCGGCGATGTAGTCGAGCAGCGCCGCCTTCAGTTCCGGGTGGTTGTGGCCGTAGTTCAGCGAACCGGCGCCGGCGAAGAAGTCGAGGTACTCGCGGCCTTCCTGGTCGGTGATCCACGACCCGCTGGCACGGGTGAACACGGTGGGCCAGTTGCGGCAATAACTGCGGACCTCGGACTCGTGCTGGGTGAACACCGAGTCGTCAACGGTCTGTTCGAGAAGTTGCATGTCACGCTTCCTTCTTTGTCGAATAGGTGAAAGAACAACCGGGCATGGCGGTACAACCGGTGCGCCGGTGAAAAGTATTTCGAGGCAACCGATCTCGCGGATCGAGATCTGCCACGGGGATCGGCCGGTCAGGGCTCGGGAATCTCCGGTTCCAACATGTAGAGGTCTTCGGGCTCGTGTGCATCCGGAAAGGCGTTGGCGCCGAACAGATCACGCCGCTCGAAGCGAAGTCCACGCGCACTCGCCACCGATCCGAACAGTCGCTGCGATGCGGCATTGTCGGGGCTGATCGTGGTGTGCAGCGCGACCACTCCACGTCGCGACGTCCGGTCGAAGAGGCGGTGCAGCATCGTTGCGGCGATGCCGTGACCGCGGTAATCGTCGTCGACCGCGACCTGCCACACCATCAGTGTGGAGGGGTCGGACTGGCGTCGGTAGCCGGTGACGAACCCGACTGTGCGACCGTCGACTTCGGCGACGATCGAGGTCTCGGCGAAATCGTGGCACCACAGGACATAGGAATAACTCGAGTTGACGTCGAGAACCTGTGAGTCCGAGGCGATTTCCCAGAGTCGGGTGCCGTCGTCGACCGTTGGTGCACGAAAGTCGACGGCGAGGGCAGTTGTTGGGGCCGTTCTTGTTTGGGACGGGCTCATGACCCGTTCGACGTTAACAATGCGTGTCGTCGAAGTCATGCAGCTGCAAAAATCGGTCATCGGATGACCCGGCTTCGTCCTGTTCAGCGGGTGAATGTGAAGTGGGTCACGTGGATGTGGTTCACCCCGATCGGCGCGACGGGTATCGGGGCGTCTTCAGGCCATCCGCGCGGGCGCAGAAGTGGGTCGATGCAGAATGGGTGAAATGACGAGGATCATCGCTGGGCGTCTTCGAGGCCGACGACTGAAGGTTCCCGACGAGGGGACCCGGCCGACCTCGGATCGAGTTCGCGAATCGGTCTTCAACATGCTCGAGCACCGATGTGACCTGGCGGAAGCCCGCGTCCTCGACCTCTACGCCGGTTCGGGCGCGCTCGGGCTGGAGGCCATCTCGCGCGGTGCGGCGTCGGCGACACTGGTCGATTCCGGCCGCAAGGCCGCCGCGACCATCGCCGACAACGCACGATCCTGCGGGGTCGCGGACAGCGTCACGGTGGTGAACCGCTCGGTCGGTGCCTACCTGGCCGGGCCGACAGACAGGGCCTTCGACCTGGTGTTCGCCGACCCGCCCTACGACGTCGACGTCAGCACCGTGAGGGCCGATATGGAAGCCGTGGTGGTCCGACTCGCCGCGGGCGCCCTGGTCGTGCTCGAGCGATCGGCCCGCGCCGTCGACCTCGACTGGCCAGACGACTTCGAGGTCGTCGTCGACAAGAAGTACGGGGACACCCGGGTGGAGGTCGCACGTCATGACGGGTGAACCGATGCGCATCGGAGCGCTCGACATCGAGGTCCCGATCGTGTGCGCGCCGATGGCCGGTGGCCCGACCACGCCTGCGCTGGTGCGCGCAATCGCCGAGGCCGGCGGGCTGGGCATGCTGGCCGCGGGCTATCTGACCGCTGCGGCGCTCGCTCCACTCGTCGAGGAGGTCGACGAGGCGACGGAGGGTCGATACGGCGTCAATCTGTTCCTGCCCGGTCGCGACGTGCTCGAGGACGCGTCCGACCCGCTGGCGGCCGACGTGACGAACTACCGGCGGCGACTCGCCCGTTATGCCGACAGGTATGGCGTCGAGGTCGGTGAACCCCGGTGGTTCGACGAGGACATCGCCGCCAAGGTGTCCGTGCTGGCCGACCATCGGCCCGCCCTGGTCACGGTCACGTTTGGAGATCCGGGGCCCGATCTCGTGGAGCGGATCCACCGCGAGGTTGGGGCGGCGGTCGGCGTCACGGTGACGAGTGTGATCGAGGCACATGCAGCGGTCGCCTCGGGCGCCGACCTGTTGATCGCGCAGGGCATCGAGGCGGGCGGACATCGAGGCATCTGGACCGACGACCCACGCGATCCGTTGGGCGGGCCGGGGCTCGGGAGCCATGACCTGGTCGCGGAACTGGCTGCAGCGCAGTATCTTCCGGTGATCGCTGCCGGTGGCCTCATGAGTGGCGCCGACATCGTGGCGGTTCGTGGCGCCGGCGCGATCGGTGCCCAGCTGGGTACGGCGTTTCTGCGTGCCGACGAGGCGGGCACCTCCGTTGTGCATCGAACTGCGCTCGCCGATCACAACCGAGCAGGCGAGCCCGAGACCGTGATCACGCGGGCGTTCTCGGGACGGCCGGCACGGTCGCTGGCCACGTCGTTCGCGGAAGACAACGCGGACGCGCCGGCCGCCTATCCGCAGGTCCACTACATGACCAAACCGATTCGCGCGGCCGCCGCCTCGGCGGGCGTCGCCGACGACGTGAACCTCTGGGCCGGGACCGGATGGCGACGCGCGAGAACCGGCTCGGCCGCGGCGATCGTCGACCGTGTGCGCGCCGAGATGGCCGATCCGGATCGGCGCACCTGAGCCCGAACGCGCCTCGGCCTACTCAACCAGCAGGCGACTCCTCCCGCCTCCACGGGCGACCGATAGGGATGCCGGTACTTTGACCTCATGACGGATGTGTCACGACGCACGGCAGTGTGCCCCGGTTCCTTCGATCCCTTCACCCGCGGCCACCGGTATGTGGTCGAGCGCGCCGCGGCGTGCTTTGACGAGGTTGTCATCACGGTGGTGGTCAACCCGAACAAACACGGGCTCTTCGGCGTGGACGAGCGCATCGACCTGATCCGCGACGACTGCTCCGATCTGGCCAATGTGCGGGTCGATCGGTGGACCGGCCTACTCGTCGACTACCTGCGTCAGGAGTCGATCCACACCATCGTCAAAGGCCTGCGGTCGGCGGTCGACTTCGACTACGAGGTGCCGATGGCCCAGATGAATCGCGAGCTGGCCGACGTCGAGACCGTCTTCCTCCTCACCGATCCGCGCTTCGCCCACGTGTCGAGTTCGCTGGTCAAAGAGGTGGCCAAGCTCGGCGGTGACGTCGAGCCGTTCCTGTCACCGCGCATCCATCGCGCGCTGACCGCCCGGATCGAGGGCCAACAGGCGGTTTAGGGCGTGTCCCCCAATCCCTCGCAGTGGGATTGCGACACGCCCTAGACGACACACCCCTCCCGCTTCACCAATCACAACTGCAACATTCGGCACAATAGTCACAGAAGCACCGACTGAAACAATGGCAAGCGCCGGATTGGGGTGGCTGTGTACCGGGTTTTTGAAGCTCTCGACGAATTGGTCGCAATTGTCGAGGAAGCGCGAAGCGTCCCGATGACCGCGGGCTGCGTCGTCCCGCGCGGCGACGTACTCGAACTGCTCGACGACATCAAGGACTCGATCCCGGGTGAACTCGACGATGCGCAGGACGTCCTCGACGAACGGGAGACGCTGATCGGCGACGCCCGTGAGCACGCCGAGACGGTCACCTCGAAGGCCGACTCCGAGTCCGAAGCGGTGATGGCGCACGCCCGCGCCGAGGCCGACCGCATTCTCGCCGACGCCAAGGCCCAAGCCGACCGCATGGTCGACGAGGCCAGCGCTCATGGAAAGTCGCTGGTCGAGGACGCCACCGAGGAAGCGCGTCGGATGTCGACGAGTGCGTCACGCGAGTTCGAGGCCGTCACCGGCCGGGCGCGCGCCGAGGCGCAGCGCACGATCGACTCGGCGAACAACACCTATGACAAGTCGATCGCCGACGGCATCGCGGAGCAGCAGCGCCTCGTGTCGGAGACCGAGGTGGTCGCGGCCGCCAAGTCGGAGGCCGAACGCATCATCGACGCGGCGCATGCCGAGATCGACCGTTTGCGTGGTGACTGCGACGTCTACGTCGACGAGAAGCTGGCCCAGTTCGAGGAGATCCTGACCGGCACCCTGCGCTCGGTCAACCGCGGTCGGCACCAGCTCCGGACCGGCGCCGGGATGCACGACTACGTCGAGTACCCACGCAGTGTCGACGACCAGCCGGCACGGCGGGAGACCGCCGGACGCGAGTCGGGCGCGCCTCGCGGGTACGACCGCGAGCAGGGATCGCCGCTCGCGGTCTGAACCTCGCGCGCGTGGTGTCATGGGAGTGCATCGACACCACGCGCGGGCCGTTCGATCAATCACCGGACCCGGGCGTATCGTGCAACTGTGGCTGAACATGCTGTGACACCTGGGGCTACGCTGTGACACCTGGGGCTACGCCCGGCTCGGGCGCTTCGAAGACATCGCGTGCAGGCGGCCCGGGGTCGCGTCCGGGCCCGTTCGTGCTCGATGTCCGGACACTCGGACGTCGAGCCGGCACCATGTCGGAGATCCATCGGACAGTGACCACGCCCGACCGAATCGGGGTCGAGATGGTCGCCATTCCCGCCGATTCCGAGGTCGACCTCGACCTCCGGCTGGAATCGGTGACCGAAGGGGTGCTCGTCACCGGCACGGTGTGCGGCGAGACGGTCGGTCAGTGTGCTCGGTGCCTCGAGCCGCTCGACGGCACGGTGACGGTGTTCCTGACCGAACTGTTCGCCTATCCCGACAGCGCAACCGAGCAGACCACCGATGCCGACGACATCCACCGGATCGTCGACGACCACATCGATCTCGAACAATCCATCATCGACGCGGTCGCACTGGAGTTGCCGATGTCGCCGCTGTGCTCGGACGACTGTCCCGGGCTCTGCCCGGTGTGCGGCGTGCGCCTGGCCATCGCCGAACCAGGTCATGGACACGAGATCATCGATCCCCGATGGGCCGGATTGGCCGACAAGTTCGGCGACCTCAGCGATGGTCCGGACGTCGGCGACAGCACACCCGGCTCGGGGAGTGACGGTGACTGACGCCGTGCCGGGCGACGGATCGCGGTACGCGGATCTGCTGACGTCGCTGGACACCACGGTGTCCGACGATCTGCTGACCCTGGCTCTGACGCATCGTTCCTACGCTTACGAGAACGGCGGCCTGCCGACCAACGAGCGACTCGAGTTCCTCGGCGATTCCGTGCTCGGAGTGGTGATCACCGAGCGTCTCTATCTCAGCTATCCCGACCGCCCGGAGGGCGAACTCGCCAAGATCCGGGCCAGCGTGGTCAACATGCACGCCCTGGCCGACGTGGCCCGAGGACTCGGTGAGGGCGGTCTCGGACAACACCTCTACCTGGGCCGCGGTGAGGAACTCACCGGCGGGCGCGACAAGGACTCGATCCTGGCCGACGGTCTGGAATCGCTATTCGGCGCGGTGTTCCTCGAACACGACCTCGCCACCTCGCAGCGGGTGATCCTGCGCCTGTTCGACGACCTCATCGACCGTGCGGGCACGCTGGGCGCCGGACTCGACTGGAAGACGTCGTTGCAAGAACTGAGCGCCGAGCGCGGGTACGGACCCCCGCAGTATCAGATCAGCTCCACCGGTCCCGACCACAACAAAGAGTTCACCGCGGTCGCGATGATCGCGGGGGAGAACCTGGGCGACGGGATCGGGCGCACCAAGAAAGAAGCCGAGCAACGCGCCGCCGCACGCGCGTGGAAGGCGCTGACGGAACGAGCGTCCGCGTCGTGACCCGCGACGCATCTCAGCGACGCGATGCCTGAACTGCCGGAGGTCGAGACTGTTCGTCGTGGCCTGGAAGCACATCTCGTGGGACGTCGCCTGCGCACGACGGAGGTTCTGCATCCGCGAGCGGCCCGTCGCCATGTCGCCGGCGATCTCGATCTCACGGGACGCCTGCGCGATGCCGAGGTGCTCGGAGTCCGACGTCGGGGCAAGTACATGTGGCTCGACGTCGGCCGGGGAGACGACCGCGCGGCCGTGGTGGTTCACCTCGGTATGAGCGGGCAGATGCTCATCGCTCGGGCCGGTGCCCCAGACCACACACATCTGCGTATCCGCGCCGCACTCGACGACGGAAACGAGCTTCGGTTCGTGGACCAGCGCACGTTCGGCGGCTGGCACGTCGACGACTATGTCGGCGACACTGGCCCCGCTCGCTTCGCTCCCGGCGGCCACACTGAAGATGCTGCCGGACAGCATGATTCGATCCCTGAGTCGATCGCGCACATCGCCCGCGACCCGTTCGACGACCGATTCGACCCGGCGGCGGTGATCGCGGTGATCCGCACCAAGCACAGCGAGATCAAGCGCGTGCTGCTCGACCAGACGGTGATCTCCGGTGTCGGTAACATCTACGCCGACGAAGCGTTGTGGCGGGCCAGGTTGCACGGCAGCCGGATCGCGGACGGGATCAGTCGCGCCAAGCTCACCGAGTTGCTCACCGCGGTGTCTGACGTGATGGCGGAGGCGCTGGAGGTCGGCGGTACCTCCTTCGACGCGCTCTACGTCAACGTGAACGGCCAGTCCGGGTACTTCGCGCGAAACCTGAATGTCTATGGCCACGAAGGGCAGCCGTGCCCGCGGTGCGGCCGCCCGATCCAGCGGGAGACATTCATGAACCGCTCGAGCCACTTCTGCCCGTACTGCCAGCGGCGACGCTGAATCGAAGAGTTCGGTGACCAATCCCGCTGACCTGCGCAAATACGCTTGCTTCGTGCCGAAAAAAATCGGCTCTTCTGTCATGGATGTGGGTGAGTGTGGGTGTGGTATGGGAGTTCGAGGGTGACCGGTCCGCAGGCGAGCAGGATCATGGCGAGTGCGTTTTCGGCGGTGCGGAATCCGTAGGCTCG